>QNFD01000167.1 GCA_003645435.1 Gammaproteobacteria bacterium
CCCGGATTTATGCACCGAGTGTGTCGGTCATTTCGAAACTTCACAATGTGTCGAGGTATGTCCGGTCGATTGTATTCCACTTGACCCGAATCATGCCGAAACTCAAGATGAATTGATGGTCAAATATTTGCGTTTGACTGCCGACGATAAACAAAAATTATGAAGATCAAGCAATTAATCAGAGCCTGGGCATACGCGACTTTTATATGCCTGGTACAGGTGTTAAACCCTTTAAACGCAGCCGAATACGCCGTCGCATCGGCTCATCCGCTGGCTACAAAAGCGGGCATGGAAGTGCTCGCGAACGGCGGCAACGCGTTTGATGCGGCGATAGCGGTAACCAGTACCCTGGCCGTTGTGGAACCTTACTCTTCAGGTATTGGCGGTGGCGGGTTTTACCTGCTGCATCAACATAAGGAGAATCGGCAAATTATGATCGACGCGCGCGAGCGCGCACCCCTGAAAGCGACACGTGATTTCTATCTCGATGCAAATGGTGAAGTCGATCATGATCGTTCGATGAATGGTGCCACGTCCGCGGGTATTCCGGGGATGCCCGCCGCGCTTGAGCATTTACAACGAAACTACGGTGTATTGCCATTAGCCAGTTCGATGGCGAATTCGATTAGCCTCGCCCGGAATGGATTCGAAGTTGATGAGAAATATCGTCGGTTAGCTAAATGGCGTTTACCTGTTTTACAGCGGTTTGATTCGACGCGGAAAGTCTTGCTGGACAATGGCGAGGTTCCGGCGTCGGGTAGTTTATTGAAGCAGGCGGACCTCGCCAACACGCTTCAGGCTATTGTGGAGCAGGGTGCCGATGGGTTTTACCAGGGCAAGATTGCACAGCAACTGGTTGATAGCGTGATTGCCAATGGCGGAGTCTGGTCATTGCAGGATTTGAATCAATACCAGCTGGTAGAGCGTGAGCCGGTTCGATTTAGTTTCGGTTCGGCAGATTTTGTGACCGCCAGTCTGCCATCCTCGGGCGGGGTGGTGTTGGCCAGCATATTTAATATGCTCGAAGAATTAAAATATAACCAGGCAGGATCGACGCAGCAGATTCATTTGCTTGTCGAGGCGATGCGCAGGGCTTACCGTGATCGAGCTACTTACCTGGGCGATGTCGATTATGTCGATATACCCTTGCAACGCTTAACCAGTGACGCCTATGCGAAGGAGCTAGCCAGCGGTATTTCGCTAGAAGCAGCGAGCCGAAGTGCGGATATTGGTGAATTTGCCGATCAGGCTGCCGGTACCGACACCACTCACTTCTCTATAATCGATCAACAGGGAAACATGGTAGCGGCAACGCTGTCGGTTAACTACCCGTTCGGATCGGGCCTGGTCGCCGCTGGCACCGGCGTTTTACTCAATGATGAAATGGACGATTTTTCGGCCAAGCCGGGCGAGCCGAATGCATACGGGCTACTCGGCAGTACCGCAAACGCGATTCAGCCCGGTAAGCGCATGCTTTCCAGTATGACGCCGGCCTTTGTGCACACGGCCGAGAAAAGCCTGATATCCGGCACCCCTGGCGGCAGTCGAATCATTACCATGCAGCTCCTGGGTATGCTTGAATTCCTGCGTGGCGGGAGTGCCAGTGATATTGTCTCGCTGCCGCGATTTCACCATCAGTACTTCCCGGATAACATCTACCACGAAGACAATACCTTCGATGAGGCTACCCGGCAGGCCCTGAAAAATCTCGGACACGAATTGAAACTGGCTTCGTATCGATACGGCAATATGCAAACCATTATCGTCGATCATAAGGCCGGTAGACTGGACGCTGCCTCCGACCCGCGGGGAATCGGTGCAGCCCAGGTCGATTCCGATTGAATCATATTGACAGTTAACATGTGGTGGTAGCTCGCGTTCGCAGTGCATATTCTCAATGTCGGCCATGAGGTAATCTGGTTTGTGCAACCATTCACCTTAATTTAGCAATAAGCTACATATCCAATAAGAATAACCTGGAGAAAGAGCAAAAAACGCTGTCCGGAATGATGGTTTTTTTAATTTTCATGTCTCCCAGGTTTCTATGCATCCAAATGTAGGCTTCTTTTCGCCGAACCAGCCTTTGAGTGTGCTCAATGGCAAGAAGAACGATAGAATAACCCCCAGAACGATAACGATTAAAACGATTATTTCGGCATTCCCAGTTGATTACTGCGCTGATATATTTGCACCATTCAAGGCAGGAGTAATAGTTATGTACAAGTTAACAGGTAAATCCTATAGACCGAAGGTATCTCACAACATTGCTTCATGGAATGCCATCGTGAGATGTATGTATGTTAACGGTGGGAAGGCTACCCGACAGCAGTTGGAAGCTGCTATCCCACAGAACTATCCGTTACCAGTCAAAGGTGATTATTCTGGAAATGTCGTTAAGCATATCGATTGGCACATCGAAAATGATCGATTGGTAAAGGTATTAACAAGCTTTTGAATAGAGGTCCAATCCAATGAATCAATTACAAATGAAGATTATCAAACCCAAAATTGTCGATAAAGGTCAAAGTGTTCAAAATTTTGGACTAAAAGCAGGAAACGCACCTATTCCGGTAAGCCCGCAAAGCGCAGCCTATCAAGATATCTCTCGCAATCGTCAGGATACTTATACGCGAGTGTCCTGGTCCAGCTACCCACCGAAAAATTGGAGCGGCTTCTCAATAGTTCGGTTGTGTGGTATTTCGTCAATTCCCTATTATCTAGCGCAACAGAAGTAACGATTAGCAAAGCGCGCGCCGTAATCCAGTAAGGCCTGTCTAAAATCAACTTGTCCAGGGGGTCCAGTGCTTCTTCGAATCGCTCGCCTTCGTAAAAAGCTCGGCCAAGTTCCAATAAATTTTCAGGTATCCTTGGGGAGAGTCGACACGTGTGCCGTGCAGTGCTCAGGGCTTCATCCGACTTACCCGAAAAGCTTTGAATCATAGCCAGGGTATCATGCATATCTGCGCTATTCGGATTCAATGTTGCTGCTTCCACTGCAATGCGCTCGGCACGGTCATGTTCGTCGCTATAAAGATCGATGAATGCCAGAACCCCAAGCGCATCGACCTGATCGTTATCCAGTGATAACGCCGCCTCCGCGGCTGCGCGTGCCGCACTAAAAGCCTCTTGTCGATCATCGCTCCACCATACCCCAGCAACCGCATGGTTCCAGCCAATATAAGCATGGGCCGCGGCAAACTGCGGATTCAACGCCAACGCTTTTTCAAATTCCTGTTGTCCCTGCGAAATCGCCTTTCTCGTGACTTGTGAAAAGAAATCTCTACCTTTGGCAAAATGCTCATAGGCAACCATATCGCCAGCACTATCCCGCCATACCCGAATTTGATCACCTTCGGTAAGTTCAACGTCTACGGCAGTAACAATTTTTCGGGTTAACTCATCTTGCAGCGCAAATATATCGGTAAGAGTATGGTCGTATCGATCTGCCCACAGGTGATGTCCGGTTGATGCGTCGATCAACTGCGCCGTGACCCGTACCTGCTGACCGGCCTTCCTTACGCTGCCCTCTACGACATAGCGAACACCCAATTCCTGGGCAACTTGTTTCACGTCGATTGCCGTCCCCTTGTAAGTAAATGTAGAGTTTCGCGCGATTACGAATAAACCCGATATTTTTGATAGCGTCGTAATAATGTCCTCGGTGATTCCATCTGCGAAGTATTCTTGCTCAGGATCGCCGCTCATATTGGTAAATGGCAGCACCGCGATTGAAGGATTCTCGGGGATTGGCGGCGCAGCTGGTTTGGCAGGTTCCGAAATAGGCTCTGCCTCCGGTGCTGGTAACTCTTCACCCCGCCTCAGATTAGCTGCAAAAGCCCTTACAGGTTGATCGAAACCCTTCAATTCCTGCTCACCCAGGCTTACGAATTCGAATGGCATCCTGGTAGGCACTGTCTCTGATATTGCCCCCTGAACAACTACACCACCTGACTCGGCTAATTGCTCCAATCGCTGTGCTAATATAACGCCTGCTCCAGTTATCGTATTGTCAGCAATTATCACTTCACCCAGGCTGATACCTATGCGTAAATGTGGCTGGATGTCATCTTCAATTGTGGAGTTAAGCTCTCCGTTTAAGATCTGAAAGGCAAGAGCAGCGGCAACGGCATCAGATGCCCGATCAAACTCGGCGACAAGCGCGTCTCCGCGTAATTCTCGTGTTGTTCCGCGATAGGCATCTATGGTTTTGGTGAAGCTCTTGAACAGGGACTGAATTCGCTGATGTGCGAGGGTTTCGTTTTTTTGGACGAGTGTTGTTGAGCCAACTATATCGGCATGGAGAAGAACAGCTAACTTGCGAGATAAACGATCATTTTCCATTGATAGCCCAAATGGAGTCAAGGTTGGCAAATATTAACATACACACAGAACTTGGAAATATGGTTTTCAGGCTGGGACGCGGATGTCCGCTGTGTGCCGATCAGAGACTATTTGGCAGATCTAGTTCGAGTCTCTCGACCGATTGAAGTCGCACTTGGTAAGCTGCCGATCGCGCTCCAGAGTGATGATAGACCGGAAAGCCCTAAGGCGACATACAAGTATCGGTCCGAATTAGCAGAAAATGCCCCAACTAATTTGTCACACCACGGCAGATGCAATGTGTTTCATATGGCGCATGTCCGTTCCACAACACCCACCGAAGATGGAGAAGTGAGGAAAAGATTTATGAAGAATACCTAACTGTACGCCTAGCTCTTTCGGGTTTCCTTCATCGAGCTGTTCGGCCTCATCTAACTCCTCGTGACTACATCTCGACGCATTTACAATAACTCCCCTGAGCCGATTTATCCACGGCTCGTTAGTTAAGATGTGGCTGAAGTGATCAGGATGGGCGCAGTTAATCAGGAAATATGATGCTCCAGCATTTGTAGCCTTGTCCACTATTTCTATAGCATCCTTCAATGCCATCCCCGTAGGCAAGCAGCCATTGGTCTCAACCGTAAATGATACGACAGCGGGCATGTCGTATCGCTGGGAGGCACGGACGATGCCGATGGCTTCTTCTGTATAACAAATAGTGAATGCACTTATCAGGTCCGCATCAGTTCTAGAGAGCACCTCGATCTGTTCTGCATGATAGTTTTCCGCCTCAATGGCGGTCATTTGATTAGCCGGCGCATAGGCATCACCTCGTGTACCAACCTGCGCACTCAAGATTGTGGGAAGATCACCATGTAGGTCGCGCACCTTTGCCATCAATTTGATTGCTGCGTCGTTAAGCCTCAAGATATGCTCTGGTTTATATCCGATAGCGCCGCCGCGGTCACGATTTGCCACCCATGTCGGGCTTTCAAGCAGAACACCGACACCGGTTTGCTTCGCCAAATTTACCTGGTCTGCTAGATAGTTCGTAAGTATTTCGCATCCTTCATCTGACTCAAGAAGAGGAAATGAAGCAAAACCTGGAAGATCGATTCCTCGGTTGAAAATGAGATCAGTCTCCATGCCGACATAGGAAAGGAAGATACCATCCGAGAGTTGCGGTAATGCTGTTCTATACTTTGCCACGCGAGACCTGCCTTGTGTCTGCCATCCAGATACCCGGATAATGCCGCAAGATTGCTGCAGATTCTACTTATGCCTGTTTTTGTACCGATTTTTTACCTATACATCCCTTCACAGAAATGACCGCTTACTGGAAACAACCTGTCGAACAAGCACTAAATTGGTGTTTGACGCTTTTGCCCTGAACAGTCATATAGACAGATCAATTTATACCGCCGAAGGAAATTTGTTAGGACTTGATAAACTGATCAGGTCTCATACGGAAATGAAGCCAGCCAGTTTCTTTCATCCCAGCCTCCAGGTGCTCATTTATTATTCCTTCTACAGTCTCTTTACCTACGCGAGACTCCAGGCCATTTGCAAACGAGGCTTTTACCAATGCCTCAAGCATCTCGTTCTTTGAGATAACCCCCTCAGCTACGAATTGCCCAATCTTGAACGCTGCTTCCTCCAGGGCATGCTGTGCGTTCTGTGGCAAAGTGGTTTCAACACGCCATAATTCGTAACCAATCGTAGGGAGGCACTCATCTCCGGTATATTCAGTCAGCGAGTACCGGCCTATAAGGCTCATCCCCAATTTTTCCAAAAGCCGAGTGGAAGCTGGGTTCAACCCCGCAAGTACAAGCGCTTCAATTGCGTCCACGCCCTGGTCATTGAACAGATGCACAACTACCGTTTTGACGACCTCAGTTGCAACCCCTTTGCCCCAAACCTGTTTCCCAAGGGCATAGTAAATTTCTGGACCTTGTCCAACATTGGGTAAAGGTTCATCTGCGGCAAAAAACCCTACGAACCGTTCTGGCGCACCGAATGTATTATCCCGGTCATAGATACCCCAGATGCCGTATTC
>QNFD01000168.1 GCA_003645435.1 Gammaproteobacteria bacterium
CGCCACGGCATTGGTGCGTGATTGTTACGAGGGTCGTGAAATGGCACGTGTGATGTCCTTTGTAATGACAATTTTTATCCTGGTGCCGGTAATTGCACCGGCAATCGGGCAGATCATCATTACATACTCGGACTGGCATTCGATTTTTATCCTGTTTTTGATATTGGCGATTATCGCGCTAAGCTGGTTTAGCATTCGGCAACCGGAAACACTGCCAAAGGACAGGCGTATTCGATTTTCAGTGACACGGATGATAAGTGATATCAAAGCCATAGTCTCGATGCCCACCGCCATCGGTTACACGGTTACGATGGGATTAATTTTCGGCGCTTTTGTTGGCTATCTGAGTAGTTCGCAGCAAATTTTCCAGGTGCAATATGCACTCGGCAATCAGTTTCCCCTGTATTTCGGGGTGTTGGCGGCATCGATCGGGCTGGCATCGCTGCTCAATTCACAGATGGTAATGCGTTTTGGAATGCGTCGTTTGTCGCATACGGCGATGATTTCTATCACGGTGTTATCGGCTGCTTTCATACTGATTGTGCTCTACTATCAGGGGCATCCGCCTTTACCCATGTTGATGGCATACTTGCTGGGCGTGTTTTTCTTTATGGGTATTCTGTTTGGAAACTTAAACGCCCTGGCGATGGAACCCCTGGGTCATATCGCGGGACTCGGTGCGGCTGTTGTGGGCTCGGTTTCAACCCTGATTGCGGTAGTTTTTGGTATGCTAGTCGCCGCTGCCTACGATGGAACCATATTGCCGTTGGTGATTGGGTTTGCGGGGCTTAGTATAGCTTGCCTGATTACGATCTACTGGACTGAACGAATTTCTAACTTACAAAGCGCATAACTTCATCTTCGATATCGGCCTTGTCGATCACTGTATCGTGGCAGACTGGCTTGCTAAAAAGCGCGCGAATTACCTCGGGTACTTCAATTCCGGCCGCCCGTGCAACTGATTCGAGCGCCTGTTGGTCCGGGTTACCCGCATTGCCGGTTATCGCCTGATCGATTACGGGTGAAAACTTGGTCCATTCCGCGGTTGAATAAACGATAGTCGCCAGCGACTTCGGCGTGTGAAACTCCCATGATTTAAAGCAGGTGGCGGTATGCGGATCCATCAGGTAGCCATCTTCGAAGGTTTTTCGTATATAGGCCATACCTTCTTCATCGGTACTGTAATCGGCTGAAAAAATTTCCTGAATTTGGTCGATTTCAGCGGCGTCGAGCTGGTAGTACCGGTTCTCGTCGAGTTGTTGCATCAACTGGCGTGTACGTTGCTGGCCGAACAGATCAAATAATACGCGTTCGACATTGGAAGATTTGAGAATATCCATGGCCGGAGAAGTAGTCGAAATCAGGGACTTGTCGCTGATATCATAGCGACCAGTATTGATCCACTCGGTGAGCACGTTGTTGGCATTTGACGAAATCATAATGCGCTCTACGGGTAAACCCATTTTGCGAGCATAGTAGGCGCCCAGGGCATTACCGAAATTACCACTGGGAATGTTCAGATACACCTTTTCACCGGGCAATATTGCCGCTTGCCGTACCAGTTCCAGGTAAGAATGAACGTGATAGATGATCTGAAACAAGATCCGACCGAAATTGACCGAATTAGCCGCAGATAGCGAAATTCCGCGATCCTGTAACTGTTGTCTGAATGAAGCAGAAGCCAGCATCGACTTGAGGGCTGATTGGGTATCATCAAAATTCCCGTTGACACCAATTACTTTCAGATTGCTGGCAGACTCGGTGACCATTTGCAGGCGTTGAACGTCAGAGGTGCCGCCGCTGGGGTAGAGGCAAACGACCCGGATATTATCACGCTCCTTGAAAGTCTCGAGAGCGGCAGGACCGGTATCGCCGCTGGTAGCTGTCAGTATCAGATACTGTTGATCCTGCTGCTTTGCCAACTTGGACAATATCAGGCCAAAAGGCTGCAGGGCCATATCTTTGAATGCGCGGGTGGGGCCATGATAGAGTTCACTGACGAATAAATTATCGCGCAATTTAATTACTGGAACCGGATTTTGCGGGTCGTCAAAGTAGTCGTACAAATCCACGGCCTGTTGCAGGGTTGCGTCGTCAATATCGATATTGAACAATGCGATTAGCGCAAGGGCGAGTGACTTGTAAGACGCCGATAGCTGGCTTTCAAGAAACGCCTGGTCGAATCCGGGTAGATTTTCGGGACTGTAGATCCCGCCATGGGACGCAACCGGTGATAAGATGGCCTCGGCGAAACCAATCTTTTCTGGTCGGCTGCCATCGTTGCCGCGAGTTGCTATGAAATTCATTGTATTAGCCTGCTTTTCTCACTGCTATGTTCTATTCTAGATTCGATTAGTTCGCGCCAGGACTGCATGTTCATCATCCAGGTCGTCGATTAAAACCATCGCTAACTGCTGCTGGTTCTGATTGTCAGCTTGCAAGGGTCAGGATTATATATCAGTGGATTGGCGGAACAACCTGTTTTCAAGTGGCGAGCTTCGAGGAATAAGTAATATTTCCTGCTTTTGGCTTCTACTTGAAGGCAATAGTGCGTAAAATCAGCCGATTAAGCTAAACGATTGAAATCAGTTTACAACATTCACCAGTATCAGTGATGCAGTGCAGGAAGGTTTCTGCCACCAACACTGCTTGAGACCCAATGTCCGCTACCGAAAAAATTAATTTACTCAACTTGAACAGGAGTGATCTGGAAGTCTTTTTTGCTGAATTAGGCGAAAAACCTTTTCGAGCGAAGCAGCTGATGCAATGGGTTCACCAGCGTGGTGTTATCGATTTTGCGCAGATGACAGATATGTCAAAGGCTTTGCGTGAGACACTGGCCGAAACCGCCTGCATCACTCTTCCCGAGATCGATGAGAGTCAGAAATCGAATGATGGCACGAGGAAATGGTTGCTTAGTGTCGATGGCGCCGAAAACGCGATCGAGTGTGTTCTTATCCCGGAAAAGTCGCGCACCACTCTTTGTATATCATCGCAGGTGGGTTGTACGCTGAATTGCAGTTTTTGCTCAACAGCAAAACAGGGATTTAATCGTAACCTCGATAGCTCGGAGATAATCGGCCAGTTGCATCTGATTCACCACATCTTGCGATCCGAAGGCAGGGAGCAGGGCGTTACCAACGTCGTAATGATGGGCATGGGTGAACCAATGATGAATTTTGACGCGGTAATGACCGCGGTCGATATGATGTGCGACGACTACGCCTATGCTTTGAGTAAACGCCGGGTTACGATTAGCACCGCGGGCGTGGTGCCGGCGATGGAAAAACTGCGTCAAACGACAGATGTCAGTCTCGCGGTTTCATTACACGCGCCCAATGACGCCCTCCGAAATGAACTGGTTCCGATTAACCGCAAATATCCCATTCATGAGTTATTGCGTGCCTGTAGGTCTTATATAGATGGATACAGGAGCCGTAAAATAACCTTTGAATATGTCATGTTAAAAGGGGTAAATGATAAAATCGAACACGCCAGGGAACTGGCCAAACTGATAGGCGATATTCCCTGCAAGCTAAATTTAATACCCTTTAATCCTTACCCGCATGCGATATACGAGTGTTCGGACAAAGCCACCATCGATCGTTTTCGTGAATATGTTGCAGGCAAGGGCATAATAACGGTTACGCGTCGTGCCAGGGGAGACGATATTGACGCTGCTTGCGGGCAGTTGGTCGGCCAGTTCAGGGACAGGAGTCGTAGAAGCCGGAAGTATCAATTAAGTCTGGAAGCAATCACAGGAGTAACGAATGTACACTAGGCTCTGGTTAGTTGCTTCAATCGCGCTGTTATTGTCGGCTTGTGTAACAGTCGATCCTGCCGAAGAAAATTACGAGGCGGCGAGTAAAATCAATGTGCAGCTGGGCATCGGTTATTTACAGCAAAACAATATGGTGTTGGCGAGTGAAAAACTGACGAAGGCCCTGAAACAGAATCCCAAATCGGCTGCCGCACACAATGCCTACGCCATGTTACAGGATCGCTTGCTGCAAAAGGAGAAGGCGGAAAAGCATTTTAAAATTGCGACTGAACTGGATCCGGCAAATTCCCAGGCGGCTAATAATTATGGCGCCTTCTTATGCCGGAGTAATCGGGAAGCCGAGTCAGAGGCCTATTTCTTGCTCGCGTTGGAGAATCCATTATATTCAACACCAGAATTTGCCTACACTAATGCGGCCTTGTGCCTGATCCAGATTAAAGAAATCGACAGGGCGAAAATTTATTTACGCAAGGCTTTGGCCGCAAATAGTAATTTCCCGGTTGCGTTGATTACCTCGGCAGAATTATTTTTTGATGATCAAAACTTTAAAAGCACCAAAATACTGATGCAGCACTACCATCGGGTTGCGAAACCAACTGCGAAAAGCCTCTGGTTGGCAATCAGGGCAGATCTCGATATCGGTGATACCTTGAATGCCGAAGACCTTGCCCGCAGGTTGCGGGAAGACTTCCCGTTATCAGATGAGTATGCGGCCTGGCTGGAATTACAATAAAATGACCAAGCCAAAAAAAATGACCAAGCCAAAAACCCCGGGGGAAGAAGATATCATGTCCAGTAGTCGTGGACCGGGTGACCGGTTACAGGCCGGTAGAATAGAGATGGGCCTTTCGATCGAAGATGTAGCCTCTCGCATGCATTTGAGTAATGATATCGTCGAAGCGATCGAAGAAAATAACTTTAACGATATTACCGCCCCCATTTTTGTAAAAGGTTATTTACGAGCCTATGCGCGAATCGTTTCACTCGACGAAGACGAAATGATTCAGCAGTACGCAGAATTTTACTCGGATGAAGATCCGCCGATTAGTTCTACCAGTAACGTTGCAGCAGAGATTTCAACATCGGACAAGCGAGTCAAGTTAATCACTTATCTGGTCATTGTAGGGCTCGCCGTATTATTCGCGATCTGGTGGTGGAATAAATATCAGACCCAGACCGATTTAGTTTCGCTGGATGCTCAGACGTCGAGCGAAGTTCGAGCGGTGGAGATCGCTGATGAACCCGCCGGCACCGCGATCGAACCTGCCACCGAGACTATAATCGAAAACCGGACCTCAATAGAAGCTTTGGCGACAGCGACAGAGGTTCAGGAACCGTTGCCGGATACAAATGAAGAGCCGGTCGATAGCAATGCTTTAACGCAGGCAGAACCAGAGCCTGAGTCAGAGTCGGAGGCAATGCCGGCACAGCCAGAGTCAGATAAAGTTGCCAAGATGGCTGCGGATGAATTACCTGAGTCGATTGATTCTGAACAATCCCGGCAGGAAAGGGAAGTAGAGCAACCGCAGGAGTCGGAAGCCTCCGCTCCTGTTGTATTATCCGATTCAATAACGCGCATGTCCCCGGCAGGATCGGACCAGCTAAAAATAGTGGTTAATGCGGACAGCTGGGTTGAAATTAGTGATGCCAACGGACACCGCATGTTATATACGCTAATACGCGCCGACCAGAAGTTTAACCTGACGGGTAAGGCGCCATTCACGGTTTTCTTTGGCAATGGTTACGGTGTTGAAGTTACTTTCAATGGCGAAGAGGTTGATCTGATCAGCCGAGCCAGGGATGACAATACCGTAAGGTTAATAATTGGAGGCTAGCAGGGCGGGAACACCTGGTGATAGCTTTTCAATATACAGACTCGCTACCTATGCCTGTTAACAAAATGATTCAGTCGTACTTCATCAGAATTTCCCTGCTAATTTTATCGAGTAGCCCGGATAAGCCATGAGTGATCAAATCCAGGTGATACGTGGAATGCATGATATTCTGCCGGTAGACATGCCTGTCTGGAACCAGCTCGAGGATAGTTACCGTGCGCTTGCAGAATCATACGGGTATCAGCAGATTCGCACGCCAATTGTCGAAAAAACTGCCCTGTTTCAACGCTCTATCGGTGAAGTCACCGATATTGTCGAAAAGGAAATGTACAGCTTTTTAGACCGAAACGGGGATAGTCTTAGTCTGCGCCCTGAAAATACAGCCAGTGTTGTGCGAGCGGGCCTTGAACATGGATTATTGAACGATCAACAACACAGGCTCTGGTATTACGGTCCCATGTTCCGCCATGAACGACCCCAAAAAGGCCGATATCGCCAGTTTTATCAATTGGGTGCCGAGACATTTGGCATGGCTGGAGCCGATATAGAAGCTGAATTAATATTTCTCGCCGCCCGTTTCTGGAATCTTCTCGGTCTCAGTAATATTGAATTGCAAATCAATAGCCTGGGTACTAGTGAGTGCCGAAACGAATTTAGAGAATTACTGGTTGTCTATTTTAAGGACAGCTACCAGTCCCTGGATGAAGACAGCCAGCGCAGGCTCGAGTCCAATCCCCTGCGTATACTCGATAG
>QNFD01000169.1 GCA_003645435.1 Gammaproteobacteria bacterium
CCTGTGTCGGCATGCGAGGCTCACGCGTACAATCGGTCTCCAATGAGCTCGCCGGCGAGCGCGTCGATATCATTCTGTGGGACGAAAACGCGGCCCAGTTTGCGGTTAATGCGATGTCACCCGCAGAGGTGACGTCTATCGTTGTTGATGAGGAAACGGGTTCGATGGATATTGCGGTGCCGGAAGAAAAGTTATCGCAGGCGATCGGACGTGGAGGTCAAAACATTAAGCTGGCCAGCCAGTTAACTGGCTGGACGCTGAATGTAATGGATGAAACCGCTGCAGAGGAGAAATCGGAAGGTGAATCCAGGCAGTTGGTTGAAAACTTTATGGCCCAGCTCGATGTCGACGAGGAAGTGGCGATTATACTGGTCCAGGAAGGGCTGACTACAATTGATGAGGTTGCTTATATACCTGAATCTGAATTAATCGAAATCGAAGAATTTGACGAGGAAATAGTCAAGGAGTTAAGAGGACGTGCGCGTGACTCCCTGTTAACCATGGCAATAGCAACTGAGGAAACCGCGGCAGCCGGTGAGCCCCAGGAAGATTTGTTAAACATGGAGTATATGGATGAAGAGCTGGCGTATAAATTATCTCGAAACGGTATATGTACCATGGAAGAACTGGCTGAGCAATCAACCGATGAACTGGAAGAGATTGAAGGAATCGATGCTGAGTTCGCGGCGAAGTTAATCATGAAAGCACGCGAGCCCTGGTTTGCAGAAGCCGAGTAATCCATTGGGATTGGGAAACAAGGCTGCTAACCATCAATATGTATTAGGATAGAGAATCATGTCAAAAGTGACGGCAAAACAACTTTCGGAAGTGATTGGTGTAAGCATCGAAAAGCTGCTCGATCAATTAAATGCGGCCGGTGTGAAGGTTTCTGGCGCAGATGATCCTATTTCCGACGAAGACAAGATGATGTTGCTGGAATCTCTTCGCAGCAGTCACGGTAAGGCCGAATCCAGCGGACCTAAAAAAATCACCCTGCGGCGTAAAAGCAAGAGCGAAATCAAGGTATCCGGCATTTCGGGACGTAATACCACAACCAAGACAATTAATGTAGAGGTGCGTAGAAAACGCACATATGTACGACGCAGCGAGATGGAAACAGAGCAAGCCGGCGAAGCGGAGTTAGGCGAAGCCACTGTTGTGGATGAGGTCGTTAGTGATGGAGCCGTTAGTGATGGAGCTATCGGTATAGAGCCACAAGCCGAACAGGAAACCCCGGTAGTTCAGCAAGACGCTCAGGATGAGGCCAAAAAGGCGGAAGAAACATTAAGAATCGAGGCCGAAGAAGCTAAAATCAAAGCTGAAAAAGAATCTGAGGAAGCAACGCAAAAGGCTTACCAGAAAAGCCTGGAAGAAGTTGAGGCGGCAAAACAGGTGCTCGAAAAACAACAGGCCGAGGCAGCGGCGGCTGCGATAGCCGAAAAAGCGGCCCAGGCCGCGATGGAAGAGGCCGCACGCGCCAGTGCAGTTGTCGAAGAAAAGCCCGGCAAGCACGGCAAGCGAGGGGACGATAAGAGTACTCGTTACGGACGCAAGGAATTACATGTCAAGGAAGGTGGTCACCAGACCAGTCGAAAGCCCAAGTTTAAGAAAGGCCAGAGACAGGTACGCGATACCGCGAATATACATGGCTTCGAAAGGCCAACCGCTCCCATTATTCGTAACGTAGAAGTACCGGAGGCGATCTCAGTCGCGGAGCTGGCCCAGAAAATGGCAGTGAAGGCGGGTGATGTGATCAAGACCCTGATGCAAATGGGAAGCATGGCTACGATCAATCAGATTCTGGATCAGGATACCGCGATACTCGTGGTGGAAGAAATGGGGCACAATGTGCTGGCAATCACCAGTGAAGATGATTTCGAGAAAGAACTGATCGAAAATGTGACGCAAGAAGGGGCCGAGAAGGTATCCAGGCCGCCGGTGGTTACGATTATGGGACATGTTGATCACGGTAAGACTTCACTATTGGATTACATTCGAAATTCACGAGTCACATCGGGTGAAGCGGGTGGTATTACCCAGCATATCGGCGCCTATCATGTTGAAACCGATAAGGGCGTTGTGACTTTCCTCGATACACCGGGTCACGCCGCTTTTTCAGCAATGCGAGCCCGCGGTGCCCAGGCTACCGATATAGTGGTACTGGTTGTCGCCGCTGATGATGGTGTGATGCCGCAGACCAAAGAGGCGATAGAGCATGCGCGAGCCGCGGAAGTGCCCCTGGTTATAGCGGTTAACAAAATAGACAAGGAAAACGCTGATCTGGATCGGGTTAAAAATGAACTGGCGGCGCTCGAAGTAATACCGGAAGAGTGGGGCGGTGAGAATATCTTTGTTAATGTCTCCGCAATCACCGGTGAAGGTATTCCAGAGCTACTCGACGCCATCTTACTTCAGTCCGAGGTTCTTGAACTTGAAGCAGTCGATCAGGGTAATGCAAAGGGTATTGTCGTAGAGGCTTCACTCGATAAAGGTCGAGGTCCGGTTGCTACCGTGCTGGTTCAGTCTGGCCAATTACTCAAAGGTCAGATACTGCTCGCCGGAACGCAGTATGGACGCGTACGCGCAATATATGATGAGTCGGCAAAAATGATTAAATCGGCGGGACCCTCGATGCCGGTAGTGGTATTAGGCCTGTCGGGTGTGCCGAATGCGGGTGATGAAGTTTTCGTAGTTGAAAATGAACGCAAAGCACGAGAGTTTGCGCAGATACGTGAGGCAAAAATTCGCGAAACTAAATTGACCGAACAACAAAAAGCCGGACTCCAGGACATGTTCGACGCCATGACCGAGGGTGAAGTGGCAGAAGTAAATGTTCTGATTAAATCGGATGTGCAGGGCAGCTCTGAAGCGATTCGCGATGCATTGAACAAGTTGTCCACCGATGAAGTTCGGGTCAAAATGATTTCTACCGGTGTAGGCGGAATCAATGAATCAGATATCAATCTCGCCGCGGCCTCCTCTGCAACGGTTATTGGATTTAACGTACGCGCCGATGCCGCTGCCAAGCGAGTTGCTGGAGATTACGGTATCGACATACGTTACTACAGTATTATCTACAACATTATTGACGATATAAAAGCGGCCATGTCCGGCCTGTTACCACCGGAAACCCAGGAAACCATCATAGGGCTTGCCGAGGTGAAAGACGTATTCAAGTCTCCCAAGTTTGGTGATGTCGCGGGTTCTATCGTGGTCGAAGGTGTCGTACGTAAAGGACAGCCCATCCGTGTGCTACGCGAAAATGTTGTTATTTACGAAGGTGAACTCGAATCTTTACGACGTTTCAAAGACGCGGTTGAAGAGGTACGCATGGGCACCGAGTGTGGTATCGCGGTGAAGAACTACAACGATGTGCGTGCAGGCGATCAGATCGAAGTATTTGAGCGCATCGAAGTAGCGCGTAGCCTCGAATAACCGCATGCCTAAGGATTACCCACGTAGTGATCGGTTGGCCTCGCAGATTCAGCGCGAGCTGGCTGGCCTGGTTCGCAACAATTTAAAGGATCCACGATTATCCTCGCCATCAATCCTGGAAGTTCAGGTTACCAGGGACCTGTCGCTGGCGAGAGTTTATTTCAGCGTTTTAGATCCGCAGGATGCAGAGCAGAGCCTGCAGGCTTTGAAGCATGCCAGTGGCTATCTGCAGCATGAAATTGGCAAGGTGTTGAAGGCCCGCATAACGCCAAAACTGGTCTTCATCTACGATGACTCAGATATTCGCGGACGAACCATGTCAGAGCTAATTGATTCGGTTATTGCCAAAGACAAACTAACTTCAGGGGATTGATATTTCATGGGTCGCGGCGCTCGCAAACCCCAGGGCTTTCGGGATATCGACGGTATTTTGTTGCTCGATAAGCCCGGCAGGATCAGCTCCAATAAAGCCCTACAAACTGCCCGTTTTCTATTCAAGGCTAACAAGGCTGGTCATACCGGCAGTCTCGATCCACTCGCCACCGGCATGCTGCCGATCTGTTTCGGTGAAGCGACCAAATATTCTGCTTACCTTATCGATGCAAGCAAGACTTATCGTGCCATATGCCAACTCGGAAGAACCACGACGACGGCTGATGCGGAGGGTGAGATTACCTCGGAAAGCGCGGTACAGGTTAGCCTTGACGATATAACGACGGTACTCAGTCAATTTGTTGGATGTATAGATCAAATTCCACCGATGCATTCGGCAGTAAAGCACAAGGGCCAAAGACTTTATCGTTTGGCTCGAAAGGGCAAGGAAGTGGAGCGTAATGCCCGAAAAATTGAAATTTATTCACTTCAATTCGTGAGTTTTAAAGATAACCAGCTTGAGATAGACGTGCATTGCTCGAAAGGGACTTACATTCGAACCCTGGCGGAAGATATAGGTAATGCGCTGGGTTGCGGCGCGTATATCTCCAGCTTACGGCGCACCGGGGTAGAGCCCTTTTGGAATCAGGCCAGTTATAGCCTCGACGATCTGCGCGAGTTATACGAACAGGGTCTGGACTACCTGGACCGTTGTTTACTGCCGGTAAACAGCGCCCTGGTCGACCTGCCGGAGCTCATTGTCGAACCTGCAGCGGCCGACTTTCTGAAACAGGGGCGGGCGGTACTGGTGGACGAAGCGCCGCTTGCTGGGTTGATTAGCCTGGTGCTCGAAAATGGCCAATTCATCGGTATCGGGCAAGCCAGTTCAGATGGCAGAATTTCACCAAAAAGGTTAATGAATACAGCAAGATAGATGTAGTGTAGGGCAAGGGAAGCATTATCGGTGCGAATTACAGTGAAAATCCTTGTTACTGCCTGCGCAGATAGGTAGAATACCTGCCTTTTTCGGGCCTACGAGGTTTAATCAATGTCGATGTCAGCTGTACAAAAGAGCTCCATCATAGCTGATCACCAGCAGAGCGAAGGTGATACAGGTTCACCTGAGGTACAGGTTGCTTTGTTAAGCCACCAGATCAGTCATTTAACCGAGCATTTCAAGAAACATATTCATGATCATCATTCACGCCGGGGATTGCTGAAGATGGTTAATCAACGCCGCAATTTGCTGGATTACCTGAAATCCAAAAATCAGCAGCGTTATAAAGATTTGATCGGAAAGCTCGGTCTGCGTCGTTAACAACAGAGAATCAGTGTGAATCCAATAAAAAAGACATTTCAGTACGGCGAGCATGAAGTTACCCTGGAAACAGGTGAAATAGCACGTCAGGCGGGTGGTGCGGTTCTGGTCAGTATGGCCGAGACCGTAGTAATGGTTACCGTGGTAGGCGCGAAGGATGCGGATCCGAATCGCAGCTTCTTCCCTCTCACGGTCGACTACCAGGAAAAAACTTACGCTGCGGGAAAAATTCCCGGTGGTTTTTTCAAGCGTGAAGGTCGGCCAAATGAGAAAGAAACCTTGACCTGCCGACTCATCGATCGACCCATCAGACCATTATTTCCGAAAGGATTCCTGAACGAAACCCAGGTCATTGCGATGGTGGTTTCGATGAACAACGAAATCGATCCCGACATCCTCGCATTGCTCGGCGCTTCCGCAGCTATCACCATTTCCGGTATGCCATTCAGTGGTCCGATCGGTGCCGCCAGGGTTGGTTATCAGGATGGCCAGTATCTATTAAACCCCACTGCCAGCCAACTCGAAGAGTCAGACCTCGACCTGGTTGTTGCCGGAACTGAAAATGCGGTTTTGATGGTCGAGTCGGAAGCGAACTGTTTGTCCGAAGAAATCATGCTTGGTGCGGTAGTATTCGGACATGAGCAAATGCAAACAGCGATTCAGGCAATTAAAGAGTTTAGTGCCGAAGTCAACAATAGCTCCTGGGACTGGCAGGCTCCGGAATCGGATGAATCGCTGTTTGAAACAGTGAGCAACCAATACCAGGCCGAGATTGCTGAAGCCTATACTATCGCTAACAAGATGGAACGCCAGGACAAGCTTTCGGCGATTCGTGCAGCGGTAGTTGAAGCACTGGTTAGTGATGCAGAAGATTCAGCCGACGAATCCTCAATTCGTGGTGCATTGTCAAAAATAGAAAAGCATGTGGTACGCAGCCGCATTATTGCCGGAGAACCGCGTATTGATGGTCGTGACACCAAAACGGTGCGCCCTATCGCTATTCGTACCGGTGTATTGCCGAGAACACACGGTTCGGCCCTGTTCACCCGGGGTGAAACCCAGGCGATCGTAGTAACCACACTGGGTACCGGCCGCGATGCACAGCTTATCGACGCCCTCGAAGGCATGCGTAAAGAGAATTTTATGCTGCACTATAATTTTCCTCCATATAGTGTCGGTGAAACCGGCAGGGTTGGTACTCCCA
>QNFD01000170.1 GCA_003645435.1 Gammaproteobacteria bacterium
GGGGCGGAGCAATAAATGCTCCGCCTTTTTTATTAACCCGGCGACTATACATGTTGTCGAGTTAATAGAACTTGCATACTCGAAGGATTGGGATAAGATTCGCGCATATTCAAGGCAACCGGACTCCAAAGCTTTTCAATTCATGACAATCTCAGCACTTTTGTCTCCAGAACGTATCTTCATTAATACAGATATCTCGAGTAAAAAAAGGCTCCTGGAATTCATCTCCGACAACATTGCCGACCAGTTCAATTTATCCCAGACCACAATTTATACCAACCTTCTCGATCGTGAAAGACTCGGTAGTACAGGACTGGGTAATGGCTTTGCCATACCCCACGCCAGGCTAAATAACCTCGATGCAACCATAGCCTGTTTCATCAGGCTCAACCAGCCGGTAAAATTCGAGGCGCCCGACAATAAGCCAGTCGATCTGGTGTTCGCCATCATCATCCCTGAAAAGGCGACGGATGAGCATTTGGAAATATTGTCGTCACTGGCGAAGATATTTTCACAGGCCGAAACTTGCGACGCGATTCGTAGTGCCGGCTCCAGCGATGAAATTGCCCGTGTTATCCAGATGGCCGAGCAATGAGGCCCGCCCTCGAAATTCGAGAGTTTTTCCACCGCTATCAACAAAAATTACAATTAAGCTTTAGTTCGGCCGAAGTAGGCCTGGAGCGTGAGATCAAACTCTCACGCCAGGCAGGCGATACTTTCGAAGCAGTTGATTATTTTAATGTTATTCGGACATCGAGCGTCGTCGTCGTGGGTTACCAGGAAACCCGGTATATCAATAAACTGAGTCAGGATGAACAGAGAAAATTACTCCGGACACTGTTTCAGGGACCGGTAAGTACGGTAATAATGAGTCAGGGTAACCACATGCCGGAATCCATGATCCAACAATGTGAAGATCATAATATTTCGGTATTTCAATCCACTCTCAGCGACTCGGAATTAATCGATAATAGCCGCTACCTTCTGTCGCATGTACTGGCAGAGCATACCGATGAGCATGGCGTATATATAGAAATCTATAGCCTGGGCGTGTTTTTAACCGGGGAGAGCGGCGTCGGTAAAAGTGAACTCGCGCTCGCCCTGATTACCAGGGGGCATCGTCTCATATCGGATGATATTACCCGGTTTTCAAGGCTATCGCCTGACCTGATCGAAGGCCATAGTCCCAGCCTGCTGAGTGACTTTATGGAAGTTCGCGGCCTGGGTATTGTCAACATCCGGGCGATGTTCGGAGCCAATGTTTTGAAAAAAAACAAGGCTTTACGGCTCATTGTCAAAATGGTCCAGTTCACCAGCGATAATTCCACCCAGTTTGATCGCATTGGGAACAGCCCGCAAACCCGAAACATACTGGGCCTCGACATACCGGAGGTCACCCTGCCGGTCGCACCCGGTCGCAACCTTGCGGTTCTGGTAGAAGCCGCTGCGCGTAACTACCTGTTGAACATAAACGGCTACAATGCCGCGGAAGAATTTATTAAACGCCAGAATCAGGCGATCCGGGAGAATGAAAGAACTCTATGAATAAACTCTACATTGCTGGTTGAGCGGATATCAGGAAGTGAAACTGGTTATTGTCAGCGGCCTCTCGGGATCAGGTAAAACTGTCGCTCTGCATACGCTCGAAGACGCGGGCTATTTTTGTGTCGACAATCTTCCAGTGGGACTGTTGCCCGACTTCATCAACAAGATGACCCACTCCAAACCGGCACTTTACGACTTGATCGCGGTGGCAATCGATGCGCGCAGCGGTGTCGACGACATGGATCGGTTTGACGACATAATAAATGAAATCAGGGAACTGAAAATCTCCCTGAAAATATTGTTCCTAACCTCTGATATTAAAAAATTGTTGTCTCGCTTCAGTGAGACCAGGCGCAAACACCCCCTGTCGAAACGAGGTTTGCCATTAGTCGAGGTGATACAACTGGAACGGGTCCTGTTAAATAATATTTATGCCAGTGCCGATCTCATCATAGATACGACGACATTTAATGTTCACGAGTTGCGCCAAACCATTATAACCCGGCTTTTATCGAGCACTGGTGCCGACCTGTCGATATTGATTCAGTCATTCGGGTTCAAGCACGGTCTACCGGCAGACACCGATTTCATATTTGACGTTCGCTGCCTGCCTAATCCTCACTGGGAGGAGCGATTAAAATTGCTCACCGGTAAGGATGATTTGGTGATTCAGTATCTGCAGAGCTTTACCGAGGTAAACGACATGTTCGATTCGATCAGCGGCTTTCTGAAAACCTGGATTCCCAGCTTCGAAAAAGAAAACCGCAGCTACATGACCATTTCAGTTGGTTGTACCGGCGGCCGCCATCGGTCGGTTTACCTGGTTGAAAAAATCGCATCCGAGTTACTGCAAGTACCCTACAACGCCTCGGTACATCACAGAGACCTGTCATGAGTGTCGGTGTGTTGATCATCGCCCAGAATGAAATTGGCCGGCAACTGGCCGCGACAACTGTCGAAGGCGCTATAACAGGCATCATACGAGGCCAGTAATCATGATTTCTAAAAAAGTGACTATTATCAATAAGCTTGGCTTACACGCCCGCGCCGCATCCAAATTAGTCAATAAGGCAAACCAGTTTGAAAGCGAGGTATTCATCGATAAACAGGGTAATCGAATTAATGCGAAAAGCATCATGGGGGTGATGATGCTGGCCGCAAGCAAGGGTACTGAAATCCTGCTCGAGGTCGACGGTGGCGACGAAGAAGACTGCATGATTGCGGTTGTTCAGCTAATCGAAGATCGATTCGAGGAAACCGAGTAATACAACGCTTGTAGTGTCCGGCGCACATCAGGGTTCCCGGGAAGGCATTGGGACATATACATAAACAGCTGCTTGAAAAGCCAAAATCCCTCTCAGATTCCTTCCCTTCAAATAATATGCAGGCTAACAGATAACAAACTGTCTGTTACACTCCTCATGTATTTAAGCCACAATCAGAAGCATGATTGAAGACAATATCGAACGATTACGGCAAGAGGTATCGGCAGCTCTCGAAGCCGATAGCGGCGAAGCTATTTCAGAAATTCTGCACACGATTAACATTGCGGAAACTTCCAGCCTGCTCGATTCGCTGCCCTCTCAACAACGCGACCTTCTCTGGCCAAACATAGAACCTGTTTACCTGGGCGCGGTTTTACTCGAAACCGGAGATGAGGTACGCGACAATATTTTAAAGGAGCTCAGTCCAAGAGAAATCGCGACCATCATCGAAACCTTGCCCGATGTAGACGACCAGGCCGACATCATTCTTTCGCTGCCCACCGAAAACCTGGTCAAGGTTTTACACACCCTCGATGCCCAGAAACGGGAAAAGCTTGAGTCAGTATTATCCTATAGTGACGATACCGCCGGCGGCTTGATGAACATCGACCAGATCACTATCCGTGCGGATGTGAGCCTGGATGTTGTACTACGCTATCTTCGAATCCGCGGCGAAATGCCCGATCATACCGACCAGCTATTCGTCACTGACCGTTATGACCATTATTTAGGTGCGCTCTATTTGCGTGACCTGCTCACTAACGATCCCGATGTTATGGTAAAAAGCATCATGCGTAGCGACATCAGCGCGATGTCCGCGCATTTATCCGATACTGAAGTGGCACGTGAATTCGAAAATTACGACCTCGTCAGCGCCCCGATAGTCGACGAACAGCACAAGTTAATCGGCCGCATCACCATCGATGACGTGGTAGATGTCATCCGCGACGAAAGTGAACATTCGATCATGAGCATGGCCGGCCTCGGCGAAGATGAGGATATCTTTTCACCCGCATTGACGAGCGCAAAGCGACGCGGTGTATGGTTGGGAATAAACCTGCTAACCGCATTTCTGGCCGCAGCGGTGATTGGATTTTTCGAAGATATTCTCGACCAGGTGGTTGCCCTGGCGATCCTGATTACGATCGTACCCAGCATGGGCGGTATCGCCGGCTCGCAAACCCTGACCCTCGCAATTCGCGGACTGGCCCTGGGTCAACTTGGCAGTTCAAATTACAAGTCTTTGATAAAAAAAGAAATATCTATCGGAATTCTGAATGGTCTGATTTGGGCCTTAGTGGTCGCCGCCTTTTCTATCATCTGGTTTGGAAACTTTAATATTGGTGCCATTATTGCCTTTGCTCTAATCGTAAACCTCGTCGCCGGGGCTTTCGCCGGCGCAGTCATTCCAATCCTGTTACGCCAGATGGGTATAGATCCGGCGATTGCCGGCGGGGTGGTGCTGACTACGGTTACCGATGTGATAGGGATAGTCGCGTTTCTCGGCATGGCTACCCTGGTGCTGGCTTAGGCCCTATAACATTGCGGCGCCGAATACTCCGCTTGCATCGCCGTGTTGGGCAGGCAATATTGGTGTGACAACGGTGTCGGAAAATACCCAGGAAAGGAGCCTTGCCGGCAACTGCCGATAAATCTCGTCGATATTTGACATACCCCCGCCGAGCACGATTACGTCAGGATCGACAATGTTAATCACATGAGCGAGCGAGCGGGCCAATTGGTCGTAGTAGAGATCCATCGCCTGCTCGCAGTTCTTATCTCCCTGTGCGGCCGCCTGCACAATCGCCTCGCTACTCAGGGCAAGACCAGTTCTAATTTGAAAGTTATGCGCGAGGCCGCTGCCCGAAATATAGGTCTCGATACAGCCTGTTTTACCGCAGTAACAGCGTGGTGAACCATCTGACTCGCTTACCCATGGCAAGGGATTATGACCCCATTCGCCTGCAATTGCATTGGGGCCAGTCAACAATTGCCGGGCTACCACCAGCCCTCCTCCGGTACCGGTCCCCAGTATCACGCCAAACACGGTCATAAAGCCCTGTCCGGCGCCAGTCATGGCCTCCGACAGGGTAAAACAGTTGGCGTCATTTTCAAGCTTGACTGAACAATCAAGCCGCTTTTCGAGATCGCTACGCAAAGGTCTACCATTCAAGCAACTAGTATTCGAATTTCTCAACACGCCGGTGTTCGGAGACAGGGCGCCGGGTGTTCCTATACCAACGGTCGGCCTGCCACCTAAAGTATCGCGGGCTTCATCTACCAGATCCGCGATCATAACGAGAATAGCCTCGTAGTCCTGCGCGGGTGTGGCGACACGCTTTCGAAAAACCGTCTCCAGCTTATCGTCCAGAACAGCGACCTCGGTCTTGGTACCGCCGAGATCGATACCCAACCTCAAGCTCGATTGCCTGTTTATCCTGTTATCCATTTTCCGCATAAAATTATGATTTTTTTCGATTCTAAACTGTTCGATATTCTGAAGCAGTAATAGGTTTGTGCATTATTTACTAAAAGCCATTGCCAGCGCCATTTTTACTGGTTTATACCCGTTTATCCACAAGTTTTACCCGGCCAGTCCACAGATCAATACACAATATAGGGTAGTTGAGGTGAAATCAAAACACATTATATTGTGTTTTCGGGAATTGAGGTGCTATAATTACAACACAACTTAACTAGAATACTTCACGGACTAAAAGCAACTCGGTTTCATAAAAATACAATCACTCGGCAGTTAAAGTTATAAATCACTTTAACTGCCGACAAGGATCGAATTGCCGGCCACATTGGCAGTATGAAACCAGGTTCTGGCGAACACCGCTTAGCGAGCCGGCTAAGTTTTACAGAGTTGATAAAAAAGTAAAATTTTGAATGTCACGGAATAAAATTTAAATGCAAAACATAGAATCACCTCTTACCAGGGCACCCATGGCCCCGGAAAAACCGCTCGGCACAATAACCGAGGGACACGGCAGTTCACTGATCACTAACTACAAGGTAGTTCGCCGCAATGGTAAATTAGCCGGTTTTGACAAAAACAAAATCGCAATTGCGATGACCAAGGCATTCCTCGCCGTAGAAGGAGGTCAGGCGGCTGCTTCCACACGAGTTCACGAAACCGTAGAAAAACTCACTGACCTCGTAGTCGAAACCTTGACTAGACGCCAGCCAAACGGCGGCACCTTCCATATAGAAGACATCCAGGATCAGGTTGAACTGGCAATGATGCGCAATGGCGACCAAAAAATTGCGCGCGCTTACGTGCTGTATCGTGAAGAACGAACGAACGCCAGGGCTCTGGAACGCATCGAAGAACCGGATAGCCGGGATGTCGATGAAATTGTCGATCTCAGTGTCAAGCTAAAGGATGGCAGCACGATTCCACTAGACACCTCACGCCTGAAAACCATTATCAGCGAAGCCTGCAA
>QNFD01000171.1 GCA_003645435.1 Gammaproteobacteria bacterium
AATTAGCCCATCCTTGCCATTTAATTATCCTCGTATCGAGTTGCCACTCATCGCCGGAAATCGTGTAGATCTGACTGGCTCCAGGCCGATTGCTCGCCTCTGCATAAATAAGCTCGAGTTGATACTTTTGTACCGCTATGCGCTTAATGACTACGTCGACGATGTCATTTTCGAAGGTCAGCCTTTGATAGGAATTTAAATTGGAAAGGATTAACAGCAACGCGATTAAAAACGTCAATGCCAATAAACCCTGCAAACCATACAGGGTGCTGCCAATTATCCTGCCTCGCTTGACCTTGCGCCAGGTTAGCGTGGCCAGGATCACGGCCAGGAAGCCCAGTCCAATGCAAATGTAGACAAGAGGATTCATTTTTTAGCGTATACAGGAAAGCCGAACACGCCTTCCAGATTATTTAACCCGGAAATTTCATAAATCTGCGCCAAGATCGCGCAGGCCATTGTTTTCAAAAAGAAATGGGATTCCACAAGGAAATTTCCGAAGGAGTCTCGTATCAACGATTACGAGCGACTGAGGACCTCGGTGCCCCTTGAGGGTGAATATTTCTTGTGGAATCAATAGACTAGCGAGATGGTGCATGATTTGTGAATTTTCCGGGTTAAGATCAGATAATAGTCCATCCAAAGCCGCTTTCCTGGCTAGCCAGAATCGGCGATGGAATGCTCTTCACTTGCCTGAGCTGTTGCTCGACAATAGCACGAGAATTATTATTTTCGGATATGTGTGCGGCGATCAGGCAACTCAAACTTGTAGTATCAATATTTTGCAACAAATATAGCGACTGATCATTCGACAAATGCCCGAGATCGCCGGAAACCCGTTGTTTAAGTGGATAGGGATAAGGACCGGTATCGAGCATATCCTGGTCGTAATTAAACTCCAGCAACAATCCATCCAGGCTGCTATAAGCCTCGATGATATGGTTAGTGATATGCCCGGTATCGGTCAGTATGCCGAGTTTTTTACCACTATCGATATGACTGAATACGAACTGTACCGGCTCACCGGCATCGTGTGGCACAGTCACCGGCAATATCTCGAAGCAACCAATTCTGGCAGTTTCGCCGCCACAAACTTCATTATATCTAAATTGTCCATCAAACACCGCGCGGGCCGTACCAACGGTAGTCCACACAGGGATATTAAATTTTGATGACAAACGGACAACACCGTTACTATGATCAGAATGCTCATGGGTTAGCAATATAGCGTCGATATCTTCGGCATCGATACCAAGTCTCGCCAGGCGTAATTCAAATTGGCGTACAGAAAATCCACAGTCCACCAGAATAGTGGTTTTTTCGTGACTCACTATAGTGGCGTTGCCCTTGCTGCCACTGCCGAGGGACGCTAGGCGCATGAACAATCCTCAAAAATCATTGTTTCAATCATAGTATTGTGCTGCCACCTTTTTCCGAATTTACTAGCCATTTTTAAACCAGATAATGTTAAAACAACTAATACTAAAACAGATAATGCTAAAACAACTAATACTAAAACCGCCCATATCAAAACTATCGATACCACGTTTAGCGGGAGCGCCCAGCCGGCGACAGCCGGTATCGACTTTGTAAATAATAAAGGTTGAATGCCGTGACGATTATTTTAGGAATTCCTTCAACAGGGTTAAAAATTCTACCGCCTCGGGTGAATTATCAATTTCACCCTCCTTATCTTCCATGCTTATGCGTGTTAGTTCAGGCGTCTCCTCGGTAAATATTAAATAGATTTGTTTCTTCTGGTTTTCGTATTCGGTACTAAATGTGAAGAACCCTGACTTTTCTACTTTGGTATCGATATCGGTAACAACCAGCATTACACCATCCCCGGAGAGCCCACTCTTCATGTTGGATTCAGCTACTTCGAAGTTGATGCGTTCGAGTTGATGTAAGGTTCGATGCCAGTTTCGGCTATATTCGCCTTTTAGCTCCAGATAAGTTTCATTCTCTTTGAAATCGACCTGCAAACTGGCCCTGGGAGCAAATAATCTAATATTGACCAGGTGTTCATCGAGCTCGGACCGTTCCACGCCAAGGTAAATCATCAACCGCGATAACATTTCCACTTCGAGTTCGCTATCTGAGGCACGGAAGCCCCATTCCTCTCCTTTACTACTATCTTCGGTCGCCCTGGTCGACAATTCATGGATGTATGTGGTGCCCCGGTGAGAAATGTAAATCTGTGTTGTACCGGTCTCCGGGTCCCTGGCGATCCTGGTTTTAAACTGGTCCTGGCTGGCAGATAATTCATCTCCGCCAAAAAATTTTGATATGAAATTTCTATCTTCGTCGCCGGTGCCTTCCTTATTGTAAATCCACTCAGTTTGCATAGTGCCAATAACCGGCTCGTCCATTTTCAGGATGAAACCTTCAGATTTCCAGAAGTTCTTTACTAATTGATAAGTATCGTCGACTGTCCCATCAACGGATACCCAGTAAAAATCGGCATAGCCCTCGAGTTTAATTGTTTGCATTTCGGGCAATACTGGTGTCTTTTTGCCGGTTGCAGTAATACCGTTGCTGCCGGCGGAAACTGCCGAAGGTAGCTCTAGTCTTGCATCCGAATTCTCTACTGTTAAATCGGGCGGAATTTCGAGATTCGGCTGAACTTGACTATTGCCATATAACTCGTCCGGCGAACTACTGCAGGCAAGCAGGTTGAGAGTAATTAACACAACCAGAATCGAAACTGGAAATTTCATAAAGCCCCACTGTCAATCAGCGCCTGTCGTAATGGCGCCTGGTATTCTTCGGCTAACACTGTCATCGGCAGGCGCATATTGACTTCACCAAAACCCATTTGCGAAACCGCCCACTTTACCGGAATCGGGTTTGATTCGACGAACAAAAGACGATGGAGATCGGCTATTTCAGCATCAATCCGGCGCGCTTTGGTTTCATTGCCCTCGTAGGCATTACGGCACATCGCAGACATTTTCGCCGGTACGACGTTTGCGGTAACCGATATTGCGCCATGGCCACCATTCAAAATAAAGTCACATGTGGTTGAATCATCGCCTGTTAACAGGGCAAAATTATGATCAACCTGGCGCTTGATATCAGCGAGTCGCTGCATACTTCCGGTGGCCTCTTTAATACCGACGATATTGCTTACCCTGGCTAACTCGGCTACCGTTTCAGCTTGCATATCGCAGGCTGTGCGACCGGGCACATTGTAGAGAATTTGTGGTATGTCAACCGCCTGCGCTATTGCCTGAAAGTGCAAAACCAGGCCTTTTTGAGTGGGTTTATTATAATATGGGGTTACCAGAAGACAGGCATCTGCGTTGACTTTTTTTGCACAACGGGTCAAATGGATTGCTTCCGTAGTGGAATTGGCGCCGGTGCCGGCAATCATCGGTAAACGATGATTGATGATTTCAAAACTCCTGTGCAACAACTCACAGTGTTCGTCAGGATCCAGGGTCGCGGATTCGCCGGTAGTTCCGGCAATCACCAGGGCATCGGTGCCCTGTTCCACATGGAAATCGATTAGCGCTTCCAGTTGTGGATAATCAATAGCACCATCGTCAGACATCGGCGTTACTAACGCGACTAGACTACCTTTGAACATTGTGTGCACCTCTGTGCTATTGCTAAGCTAGAAAACCCCTGGATAACTCAACTTTGAATTCCCAGTGGGTAACAAAATCATCAGCAGCGGCCTGGGATAGCTTATGCTGGCACCGCTGGAGAAAGACCACAGGTCCAACCCGGGTCCCCGGCATAGCTATAACATTCATTTAAACCGACCTTAGCTAATCAGTCGCGTATGTTATAAAGACTACTATCAATGTACAAGCGATAGTCACCGCTTAATAATCTGTATGGGGGATTATTACAAAAATTTCACCCGGAGGGATTTAAACTCGCACCAGAAATATACGATTTTCCGCCCTGGCCCTATAACTACTGCATTATATTAAGCCTAGTCAGGAAACTTGTCTGGAAAAGGTATTGCTCCGCTGGATAGCGCTCCATCGGTAGATGATTAGCCGGTGACGGTCTCATGTACAGGCCAGGCTTTTATGATGGCCTGTATCAGAGTGGCGAGCGGGATAGCAAAAAACACCCCCCAAATACCCCACAGACTGCCAAAAAAAACTACCGCAACGATGATCGCGATCGGGTGCAAATTGACGACCTCGGAAAAAAGTAACGGTACCAGCAGATTACCATCAAGAAACTGGATAATCCCATAAATTAGCAACAAGTAGCCAAAATGAGAAGACCACCCCCATTGTGAAAAAGCGATCAATGCCACCGGAATAGTGATCACCGTGGCGCCGACATAAGGCACGATAACCGAAAGGCCAACGAGCAAACTAAGCAGCATGGCGAAGTTAAGTCCCATCAGTTCAAAGGCAATATAGGTCGAAACCCAGACGACGATAATTTCAATGAATTTGCCCCGTACATAACTGGCAATCTTCACATCCAGATCATTCCAGACCTTCCTTACCAGCCGACGCTCATCGGGTAAGAAATCACCCAGCCAGCCCAGGATCAAATCCTTGTCCTTGAGAAAAAAAAACACCATTAGCGGCAACAGGATTAAATACACGAGGAAAGTAATCAGGCCGACTACCGACGCCAATGACCAACTCACCACATTCTGGCCAAGCGAGGCTACCTCGATGCGCAGAAACGTGAGTATTTCCTCGACCTCTTGCGTCGAAAAGAAATCAGGGTAGAGCTCGGGTAGTCGCATCAACAATTGCTGGCCAACACCTAGCATAACCGGCATTTCGCGGATCAACTCGCTAACCTGTTTTGATAATAAAGGCAGCAAAACAAAAAGGGTGAGGACGATGGCAGTAAGCATTAACGCGGTAGCAACACTCGCGCCAACGGTACGGCTCAGGTTGATCTGCTGCATTCGTATTACCAGACCCTCGAACAGATAGGCGATAACAATACCGACGAGAATCGGCATAAGATACGCATTCATTATGACAATCAGTAAAAATCCGGAAATTAATATAAAAGCAAATATCACCGTTTGCGGGTCGGTGAAATAGCGTTGATACCACTGCTTTAAAACATTAATCATTGGTTAAGATACTGGTCGTATTGTGCCTGGAAAATAGATTGTAATTCATCGATTACGTCAGAAGCTTCTCGTCCTTTCAATATATGCTGCCCCATTAACGCCGAGGTTTGATCGAGTATGGTATTTGTTTCGAGCATATAGTAGGTTTTCTTCAATCTTTTAATCGCGGCAATCACGCTTTCTTGCCTGGGTCTTTCTATGCTTTCCGGTTTCAGGTCCTTGGCCCTGGAATCTTCAACTTTATATCGCTGCACCAGAAAATTCGCGTAGTCAACAATTGCCTGCTGATGATCAGCATCCAGTTGCGCTAATAGTAGTTTAATCTCGCGAAGCTTATTTTTCATTTAGCCTGTAACCAGGATTAACTCGAAACAACGGATCAAGTCATTTTTGGCGCTGGCAATAAGCATGCGCAAATTCCAGTAACTCCTCCATGATCCTGACGCGAAATTTTTGGCGCTGACGTACGAATGAGAAAGGCCTGCTCAAAGATGGATCAAGTTGTAATTCGGCTAGTGTATTTAATTTTAATTCCTTGACTATAGTCGAGCGCGACAAAATAGATATACCCATATCGGTCTCCACCGCTCCTTTAAGCGCCTCTGGACTGCCCAGTTCCATACAATAATTCATCTCAGCGGGGTTTACGTTTTGATCGATCAGATATTGCGTGATAACTTCACGCGTTCCCGAGCCCTCCTCCCTGCAAACGAACGGGTATTGTATTAGTTCCGCCGGCTTGACCCTGGTCCCTCGTCTTGCCAACTCGTGGTTAGGCGCAGTTACTACAACGAGATGGTCGTCATGACAAACCTCTACAATGAGGTTCTTGTTCGTGACCGGTGCCTCGACGATACCGAGATCGATCACATTGTGCTCGACCATGGATACGATGCCTTCTGAATTTGAAACCTTGAGACGCAGATTGATATCAGGATACTGGTTCTTGAATTCACCGAGCAAGGCGGGCAGCATATATTCCGCAATCGTAGTACTCGCACCGATGGTCAGGGCACCGCTAATTTCACCAGTTAAATCACGAACCGAATTTTCCATCTCGGTATAGAGATCGAAAATACGCTCGGCAAATTCGGATACCTGTTCGCCGAGCGTATTTTCGATCTCTATACCGAGATGGAAAATTCGGTACGTGATTTAACTGGTGAAATT
>QNFD01000172.1 GCA_003645435.1 Gammaproteobacteria bacterium
CGTCTACGAACAGGTCGACCCGCCCCCAGTGACGTACGCCTGTCATCTTGACTGTCATTTCTACGAGCTCATTAATGTTACCGACCATCGCCTCATCAAGACCGCTGGGGCAGGTGTAAATCGTGTCATTTGCAAAATACTTGGCCTCGTAATCGTAAAACTCACGCGGTGTATCGAGCTTGATCAGTGGTAATACCTGCGCCCCGAGAATGGCCGCGGTATATTCGGAACCGCTAATTTCAGTTTCGGCAAAAACAGCACCATACTGGTTTGCCTTGCGCCAGGCCGGCAACAGATCGTCCGCATCGATTACCCGGGTCATGCCGATACTCGAACCTTCGAGGACCGGCTTGACGAAGACAGGAAGTCCCAGTACGTCGATTAGCCGCCTACAGTCATCTTCACTAGCCAGTTCCATAAATGGCGGGGTCGGTATTCCACTGCCGAGTAAAATCCGCTTGGTTGCGAGCTTGTCCATGGTCAATGCCGAGGCATAGATACCACTACCGGTATAAGGTATTCCGAGCATATCGAGAACCGCCTGGACCGTGCCATCCTCGCCGCCGCGTCCATGCAAGATATTGAATACTCGATCGGCTTTCAGATTCATAAATTGTTGCAGGGCATTTTCCTGCAAATCAAACTTGAAGGCGTCTACCCCGGCTGTTTTCAGGGCCTCCAGCACCGCATTGCCACTCTTCAGGGAAATCTCGCGCTCGGCTGACAGTCCACCCATCAACACCGCAACCCTGCCGCATTTTGCGGCCGCCCCGGCGGCAGGCATCAAATCGCTTCGTTTATCGCTCACGATTGCTCCCCGAGTATGCGCACTTCGGTTTCAAGCTCGACGCCGAATTGCTGTTTCACCACCTTCCGGATATAGCCGATTAGCGCTTCAATATCGGCGGCCCGGGTTTGCGCATTACTAATAATGAAATTGGCATGTTTGGTCGAAACACTGGCATTACCCAGCACATGGCCCTTGAGGCCGGCGGCTTCGATGAGCCGAGCGGCGTGCTGTCCAGCAGGGTTCTTGAAAACCGAACCGCAGGAGGGCAATCCAATCGGCTGGCTGTCATTACGTTTTTGCAACAAATGTCTAATATCGGAATCCGTTTCGGATGTTTTCGCAGCAAATCTGAACCAGGCCGCGGCAAACCATTCTCCGCTAAACTGGCTTACGCTTCGGTAACCGATGCTGAATTCCGACGCGCTTCTCTCGATCAATTGCCCTTGTTGATTAATCATCACAACCGCTTCTACCAGGGGCCAGGTTTCACCCCCAAACGCGCCGGCATTCATTGCCAGAGCACCGCCGATGGTTCCGGGTATACCGGCAAAAAATTCAGCCCCGGTGAGTCCATGTTTTTTAACGAATTTTGCGAGTTTGGCACAAGTCACGCCAGCCTCGGCGTATATCCTGCCCTCATCGTTCAACTCCAGGCGCCTGAGGGCATTCAAGGGCGCGATTACGACACCGCGAATGCCGCCATCACGTACCAGCATATTGCTTCCCAATCCTATCCAGTTAACCGCTGTGCCGGACTCCAGGGTTGCCAGGTAATATTGCAGATCGGCAAGATCGGCCGGCACATAGTAGTAGTCAGCAGTGCCGCCCACGCGCCAACTGGTATGCTTAGACATGGGTTCATCGACCAGTAGCTGTCCACGATAAGTGATCGCTTTAACCACGTTCATTGTCCCTGACTCTTGCTTTTCAAAAGAAACTCGGCCGACCATGCGCCGATACTACCGGCACCCAGGGTAAGGAATATATCGCCGTTCTGCAGCACGCTCGCTACGACCTCGTCCAGCTCTTCAAGCTGCTCGACAAAAACGAGGTCGATCTTACCGCGCATGCGTATCGCTCTTGCCATGGCCCGTCCATCGGCGTCTTTTATCGGCTTTTCTCCAGCGGCATAAACCTCGGTCAATATCAGTTGATCGACCGATGAAAGCACCTGGCCAAAGTCCTCGAATAAATCCCGGGTGCGCGAATAACGGTGGGGCTGAAACACAACGACCAGGCGTTTATCCGGCCAGGCCGCACGAATACCCTCGATAGTTGCTTTTATTTCATTCGGGTGATGGGCATAGTCATCTATGTGCATGACGCTGCCGTTGGGCACGGGTACATTTTCACTAATCTGGAATCGCCTGCCGATTCCAGCGAACTCGGCAAGCGCGGTTTGAATTGCATCACGGCCGACACCAAGCTCCCATGCAACCGCGATCGCCGCGGTGGCATTTAGCACATTGTGCCTACCGGTAAGATTCAGATCGATTTCGAGCGGCTCGTCTTCGTTGGGCAACATCACCGAAAATTCAGTATTGGCACCCCTGGCGCGAATTGCGCTGATACGCACGTCGGCATCCTCGGATTCACCATAAGTCAGCATCGGTCGTGCAATAGATGGCATGATTTCTCGAACCACTGGGTCATCGATACACAGTATCGAGAGGCCGTAAAACGGCAGATGGTGTAAGAATTCGACAAATGTCTGCTTGAGTCGCTCAAAATCACCTTCGTAGGTCGACAGGTGGTCCTGATCGATATTGGTAATAATCGACATCATTGGCTGCAAATACAAAAACGACGCATCGCTCTCGTCGGCTTCGGCCACCAGGTAGTCACTAAGCCCGAGTTTGGCATGACTGGCTGAGCTGTTGAGCTTACCGCCGATGACATAGGTAGGATCGATATTGCCCTGCGCCAGAACGCTGGCAATCAAGCTCGTTGTAGTGGTTTTGCCGTGGGTGCCGGCAACCGCAATACCCCTTCGGAATCGCATCAGCTCGGCAAGCATTTCGGCACGGCGTACGATCGGAATTCGTAACGCTTTTGCAGTTACGACCTCAGGATTGTCATCGTCGATCGCGGTGGAAACCACGACCACATGCGCGGTTTCTATATTCTGCTCACTATGGCCGATATGAATCTTGATACCGAGATCGCGCAAATGCCGCACCATCGCACCCTCGGCAATATCCGAACCGCTGATCACGTACCCCAGATTGTGGAATACCTCGGCGATACCGCTCATACCGACACCGCCGATACCGATGAAGTGAATATTTTTGATTCGACGCATGAAGTGTTTGGCACTGACGGTCACGATTTCGCTCCCGCCAGAATTCCCTGTGCCAGTATCTCGGTCGCATTGGTCTGTGACAATGATCTCGCATTGACAGACATTGTTAACAGTTCATCGCGGTTCTGTTGAAAGTAGCGAAACTGCAGGGCCAGGGTTTCGGCATTTAACTTTTCTTCTACGAGAATACGAGCTGCATCGTGTTGTTGCAGAAAACGGGCGTTGTAAAACTGGTGGTTGTCGACCGCAAAAGGATAAGGTACCAGAATCGAGGCAAGCCCCACCGCGGTAAGTTCGGCGATGGTTAATGCACCCGCGCGACAAACCACCAGGTCTGCCCATTCATATACTTCACTCATCTCTTCGATAAATCCGAAAACATCGGCCTCGACTCTCGCGTCCCGGTATTGCTGTTTGCAAACCTCGACATGACTGCTGCCACATTGATGTTTAATTTGCGGGCGTTCTGATACATCCAGCAACGCCACTGCCTCGGGTAGCAGACGGTTGAGCGCCGCTGCACCCAGACTGCCGCCAATTACCAATAGCTGCATTGGCCTGTTTTCTCTGCCCGCGAGCCTGGTCTCGGGCGCCTCGAGGTCGGTCAACTCGGCCCGTATCGGATTACCTATACATTCACTACCCGGTACCTGGCTGGCCGCATCGGGAAAGGCGAAGTAACGCTGTTTGGCGAACCGTCCCAGAAGACGATTTGTCAATCCGATTACCGAGTTTTGCTCGTGTAAAAACAGCGGTATGTTCAGCATCCAGGCCATCAAACCTCCGGGTCCCGAGACGAACCCGCCCATGCCGAGCACCGCCTTGGGGCGTAGGCGTAACAGTGTCGTAAATGCCTGCCAGCAAGCCCTTACGAGCCGGAATGGCGCTAATATCAGTGCGCCAAAGCCTTTACCGCGCAATCCCTGTACGCTAAGCCACTCAATCGCAAAATTGGCGGCCGGCACAACCCTGGCCTCGATACCGGCACGAGTTCCCAACCAGACTATGGTCTCGCCTTTATCGCGCAGGTATTCGGCAACGGCGAGAGCTGGAAACACATGACCGCCGGTTCCTCCGGCCATCACAACAATGGGTCTTTGGACGGCCTGATTCATGCCGTCAGCCGTTGATTTGGGGAACGCCTGGAGCGACGAACGGCAACTTTGGTCGAGTCTGATTCACCCTGTTGATACTCGCGGTAGACCCTCAGTACCAGGCCGACAGCGAATGACATGGTTAATAAACTATTGCCGCCATAGCTGATAAAAGGCAGCGTCAGCCCCTTGGTTGGTAACGCCCCCATGTTTACACCGATGTTAATGACAGCCTGCAAGGTGACCAGCAGGCCCACGCCGTAAGCCAGGTAGGCACCGAAAACCTGTTGCCCGTGCAGCGCCATCTTGCCGATTGAAAAACAACGCAGGGCAAATGCCGCGTACAGTGCAATCAATACCACGGTGCCGGCGAGACCGAATTCTTCCGCGTATATCGCAAACAAGAAATCGGTATGCGCTTCGGGCAGGTAAAAAAGTTTCTGGATACTGCCGCCCAAACCACTGCCAAACCAGCCGCCATTGCCGATTGCGATGAGCGACTGGGTGAGTTGAAAGCCGCTGTTAAAAGGGTCGGCCCAAGGATCGAGAAATGAAGTGATACGTGACATTCGATATGGGGAAGAAACCGCAAGCAATACCATGATGGCCAGGGTGCCAAACAGGAACAGCACAAATTGTCCAAAACGTACCCCCCCAAGAAACATCATACCGAGACCAGTCAGTAACAATACCGTTGCCGCACCGAAATCCGGCTCAAGAATCAGTAACCCACTGGCAATCGCCAACACCAGCATCGGCTTGACGAAACCCATGGCGTTGGTTTGCACTTCTTCACTGCGGCGAATCAAATATCCGCTCAAATAAATAATCAAAAATAACTTCGCTACTTCCGATATCTGGAAGGTAAAGACACCAAAATTTAACCAACGCGTGCTGCCGTTAACCGTGTGTCCAATTCCCGGAATGAGCACAAAACCAAGCAATGCAATAGAACCCAGCATTAGTACCAGGCCATTGTTTTTCCAGAAACCGAGTGGAATTTTAAAGGCCAGCCAGACCAGCAACAGGCTAAGTAGGATTCGAACAAACTGGCGTTTACCGTAGTAAAAGGGGTCCTGGGTAAGCTGGTCGGCGATACCGATGGAAGCAGACGTTACCATCACCAGACCAATTAATATCAGAATCACGTATATCAAAAGAATGCTTCGATCTATATTCTGCGGGAAATCACTGGCCGGCGGTTCTACCGACCCGTCACCACGCACGGCCTGCCCTTCAAGTCTGGCCATCGATCAAACCCCGTGACTGTTGGATAAAGTCTTCGCCACGAGCCTCAAATTTTTCGTACATGTCGAAACTGGCACAGGCTGGCGCGAGCAACACGCAATCCCCTGCCCTGGCCTCATCACTAGCCCGTTTAACCGCATCCTGCATATTGTCTACGCGTTCGATACGAGTCGATCCGAGCCAGGCCTGTTCTATTTTTTGTGCGTCTTCTCCCATCAATAAAACCAGCTTGACGCGTTCCTTCAAAACCTGGCGCAGAACACTCATATCGGCATTCTTCGACTGCCCGCCGGCGATCAGAATGACGGGGCGATCCCTTCCCTCGATTGAAGCCCTGGCGGCACCGATATTGGTTGCCTTGGAGTCATTTATCCACTCAACGCCATTATGCTCGGCCACCCACTGGCCGCGATGGGGAATGCCTTTAAAATTTTTCAATGCTCCGATGATTGCCTTCTTCGAAACTCCCGCCGTATGCGCCAGCGCCATCGCCGCCAGACAATTGGCCCAATTGTGCCGCCCCGATACTTTCAGTTCGCTTACCTTTAACCAGGGCTCACCGTGATGCGCCAACCAGTCGCCATCATCACAAACCAGGCCAAAATCAACCGCAGCCTCTGGATCCAGGCTAAACAGGATATCGTCTGCGGCATGCCTGGTGGTCTCATCGTCGTAATTGCTAACGCAAATTTCCGCATTGTCGTAGATCTGTAATTTGGCGTTGATATAGTCGGCATAGCTACGATAACGATCGAGATGATCTTCCGATAAATTAAGCACGGTGGCGA
>QNFD01000173.1 GCA_003645435.1 Gammaproteobacteria bacterium
ACCGCCATTTGCGCCGCGACCGCGCCGCTAACCCCTACCGGAAAAATGCCTGGTGATAGAAGATAGTCCGGTAGGGGTTAGCGGCGCGGTCGCGGCGCAAATGGCGGTGTTTGGCTACTCTGAGCTGATGAATGCCGACAAGTTGCTGGCCGCCGGTGCGCATCTTACCTTTGATAGAATGGATGAATTGCCGGGTGAAATATTGAGATATACCAGGGTATAGCCTGGGATTCGTCATACCGGCGTAGGCCGGTATCCATTTTGAATCCCCGCGAAGAAAAAATTAAAAAACGATAATAAGCCTACCGATCAACAAGTTACTAAACCCGGAGGGTGCATTGCAATGGATCCCGGATCAGGTCCGGGATGACGAGCGATTTATTTATCGAAATTCGCAGCAATGTTGAATTATTCTGGACATTACTGGGTCCCCGAGCCGGGATCCATTGAACAATCAACCAGCACATGGAATTTTGCCAACAAAAGCGCTAGAATGCGCGCCGATTTTGGTTAACATAGTGTAATGGATTTCAACAGACGTTTTGATGTCATCGTAGTAGGCGGCGGTCACGCGGGTACCGAGGCCGCGCTTGCGGCTGCGCGCATGGGTGCGAACACGCTGCTGTTAACCCATAGCATCGAAACCCTGGGGCAGATGAGTTGCAATCCCGCCATCGGCGGCATTGGCAAGGGACACCTGGTCAAGGAAATTGACGCACTCGGCGGCGAAATGGCGCTGGCTGCCGACAAGGCCGGAATCCAGTTCCGTACGCTCAACCGACGCAAGGGCCCGGCGGTTCGGGCCACGCGAGCACAGACCGACCGACAACTTTACCGGGTCGCGATTCGGCAAAAACTCGAAAACCAGGCCGACCTTTCCATGTTCCAGCAACCAGTGGTTGATTTGATTGAAAATGACGATCGTATCCAGGGCGTTGTTACCCAAATGGGGCTTAAATTTTACGCCTCAACGGTAGTACTTACGGTCGGTACCTTCCTCGATGGCAAGATACATATTGGTGATACCAATTACGCTGGTGGTCGTGCGGGTGACCCGCCTGCCACCGCACTGGCCGCGCGCTTGCGTGAACGCCCCTTTCGGGTCAGTCGGTTAAAAACCGGTACACCTCCGCGAATCGATCGCAAAAGCATCGATTACAGTGTCATGCAGGAACAGCCGGGTGATGATCCACTGCCGGTATTTTCAACCATGGCTTCGATCGATTTACATCCGCGCCAGATCAGTTGCCATATAACCCATACTAACGAAAAAACCCACGACATTATCCGTGACAATTTGCATCGCTCCCCGCTTTTCAGTGGCGCGATTGAAGGTACGGGTCCGCGTTACTGTCCGTCTATCGAAGACAAGGTAGTGCGGTTTGCCGATAAAACATCGCATCAAATTTTTGTCGAGCCCGAGGGACTGAACTTATCCGAGGTTTATCCAAACGGAATTTCCACGAGCCTGCCCTTCGATGTTCAACAGGCACTGGTGCAAAGCATGCGAGGCTTTGAACAAGCGCATATCACTCGACCCGGTTACGCGATCGAATACGATTTTTTCGATCCTCGCGATCTGCGCGATACACTTGAAACCCGGTTTATCGAAGGCCTCTACTTCGCCGGCCAGATTAACGGTACCACGGGTTATGAAGAAGCCGCCGCGCAGGGCCTGGTTGCCGGCGCCAATGCTGCCGCCAGGGTACAGGGTAAAGAATCGATCAGGCTCGGCCGGTCGCAGGCCTATATCGGTGTGCTGGTGGATGATTTGATTACGCGTGGTACCAGTGAACCATACCGTATGTTTACCTCACGTGCCGAGTATCGCCTGATGCTGCGTGAGGACAATGCCGATTTACGCCTCACCGAAATAGGCCGCAATATGGGTTTGGTCGACGATGCCCGCTGGTCTGCGTTTGAGCAATATCGCGAACAGCTGGAACGCTTAAAGCAGAAATTGAACGACCAATGGCTGCAACCCGGCAGCGAACAGGCGAATGCTCTTTCGAGCACGATGCAAAATCCGTTAACCCGCGAGTTTCGCCTGGCGGAAATTTTGAAACGCCCGGAGATTCAAATTAGCGACCTGATGCCCATGCTTGACGACGATGAGCAATATCCAGTCCGCGTACAGGAGCAGGCTGAAATCAACGGCAAGTACGCTGGCTATCTGTCGCGTCAGCAACAGGAAATTGATAAGGCATTAAAGCACGAGCAGACCTCTCTGCCGGACTCTCTCGAATTTTCTGATGTTCGCGGACTTTCGAACGAAGTCCGCCAGAAGCTACAGGATCATCGTCCATCGACTATTGGTCAGGCCGGTCGTATTTCGGGTGTGACCCCGGCGGCAATATCATTGTTGCTGGTGCATTTGAAACGACATGCGCCTGGGTCGCATATCCAGAAATCGGCTTGAACCTGCGAACCCGGTTAGAGCAGGGGCTGATCGACATTGCACTGCCCCTGGACGAGGCTCAGGTCGATAAATTGCTCGATTACCTGGCATTACTGGGCAGGTGGAACAAAAGCTATAATCTCACCGCAATCACCGATCCGGTAAAAATGATCTCCCATCATTTGCTCGATAGCCTGGCTATCTTCGATGCGGTGAAATCCGCCGGCACTGCGCTTGACGTTGGTACGGGCGCCGGATTGCCAGGATTGCCGCTGGCGATTGCGATGCCCGATACGATATGGACCTTGCTCGACAGCAATGGCAAGAAAACCCGGTTCTTGCAACAGGCTGTGGCGCAATGCAGTATTAGTAATGCCAAAGTTGTGCAGTCGAGGGTTGAAGACTATCATGCCGCAAAACCATTCGATGTTATCGTTAGCCGGGCTTATGCCTCTTTATCCAGTTTCGTAGATAGCGTCCAGCATTTGTCGTGTCCTGAAACCACGCTGCTAACGATGAAAACCGGTCTTGGCACTGAAGAGGCCGAGGCTATAGACAGCAATATATATCTGATTGAGGAAACCAGCTTGCAAATTCCAGGCATTGATTCAAATCGAAGCCTGGTTAAGTTGCGGCAACGATAGCATGAGCAAAACGATTACCATTGCCAATCAAAAGGGCGGCGTCGGCAAGACCACTACCACGGTCAACCTGGCCGCCGCGCTGGCTGCGACCAAAAGGCGGGTATTACTGATCGATATGGATCCCCAGGGTAATGCGACCATGGGCAGTGGCGTAGACAAAAACAGCCTTTCGGTCAGTGTTTGCGATGTATTACTGGGAGATTCCACCGCTCGCAATGCCCTCATCAAGCTACCTGATGTGGGCTATGATATTCTGCCCGCGAACGCAGATTTGACCGCGGCCGAAGTTCAGCTCATGACTCGTATCGGACGCGAACGTCAACTTGCGCTGGCACTGGAGCCGATCGCCAGCGAATATGACTATATCCTGATCGACTGCCCGCCTTCATTGAATATGCTAACGGTGAATGCGCTGGTCGCGGCAGATAGTATTTTGATCCCGATGCAATGCGAGTATTACGCGCTAGAAGGCCTGTCCTCGTTGCTCGATACCATCGAACAAATTCGGATCAGTGTAAATCCCAGCCTGAAACTGGAAGGCGTACTGCGCACTATGTACGATTCACGCAATAATCTGGCGAACGATGTGTCTTCCGAGCTCGTTGAGCATTTTGGCGAGCAGGTTTATCGCACCATTATTCCGCGTAATATACGCCTCGCGGAAGCGCCCAGTTACGGTCAACCAATTTTGCAGTATGAAAAGAATTCCCGTGGGTCGATAGCATACCTGGCGCTCGCGGGTGAAGTTTTGCGGCGAGATGCCAAGCAAAGCGCCCATACCAATTAAGTGCGAATATGAAAAAAAAGCGACTAGGCAGAGGACTGGGTTCATTAATCGGCAATATCGATGAAGTTACCCATGTCAGCGAGCATGACCGAGCGAGCGGCTTGAGGGAAATCGATATTGATCGAATACAGCGCGGAAAATATCAGCCCAGGCAACATTTTGATCAGCAGTCGTTGCAGGAGCTGGCCGACTCGATACGATCGCAGGGTATTGTTCAGCCCATCGTGGTAAGACCCGAAGGCGACCATTTCGAACTGGTCGCGGGTGAGCGCCGCTGGCGCGCTGCACAAATTGCAGGCCTGCAAAAAATTCCAGCAGTGGTTCGCGACCTCGACAGTAAATCAGCGGCGGCGATAGCACTGATCGAGAATATCCAGCGTGAAGACCTTAATCCACTCGAAGAGGCGCAGGGCCTGATGCGCCTGATCGACGATTTTGATCTCACCCATCAGCAGGTGGCTGATTCGGTAGGTCGTTCGCGCGCTTCGGTGAGTAATTTACTGCGGTTGCTGGACCTGGCCGATCCAGTCAAGGACCTGGTCAACCGGGGACTGCTCGATATGGGGCATGCGCGTGCGCTGCTCGGCCTCATCCGGCATGATCAAATTGAAGTGGCCAATATTGTGGTCAAGCGTGGACTTTCGGTTCGTGAGACAGAGGCGCTGGTGAAGCAGGTGCTCAAGGGTGATTCCAGCAAAAAGGCGGCAGCAGAAATAATTGATCCGGATATCAGACGGCTGGAAACCCAAATTAGCGAAAAACTCGGTGCCGCGGTCAAGATCAAATCGGGTAAACAGGGTGCCGGTCAGCTCGTAGTCAGCTTCCATAACAGTGACGAACTGGAAGGAATTCTCGCCCACCTGGGTTTAAAGTAACTGTCCTCAATGGCACTTACTTAAGGCCAAAATCGTCGTCTTCCCGGGCTTGACCGAAGCGTCGGACCGCCGGCATCCATAGGGCGCTGGATTGCGGCTCGGAGGCCGCAATGACGAATTCTAAAAGGTTAAGTAAGTGCCATTGTAAACTGCCTGTCTTTGTACCGAGTCGATTCTGGTGGAATTGACGGCGCTGAGAACTATGTTTAAGCAGTTGATTTTAAATGTTTAAGTGACCTGAATTTTAACTATTAGAAGGGGCTCAGGGTTCTGCAAAGCTGTGATTAATGTGGATATCAAATTATTCAATTCGGCGATTGATTATTAAGGTTTAACTACTTATACTCTGCATCCGCTTTTGGGGGCGACAGTGCTGAATACGCCCGCTAAGGCAATGAAAAACCAGATTTATGTGACCCTGATTATCCAGTATCTTCTGGGTACAATTTATGTGATCGGGGTTGTAATTTGGGATGATAGTGTCATGCTATCGGCGCTAGTAGGTTGCATTGCCTGCCTGGCTCCAAATAGCTACCATAGTATGCGGATGCTGAAGCAGACTGAAAATAATAATGCGATGCAATGGTTAGGTTACGTATACCGGTCCGAGTTTGTAAAATGGGTGATGACAGGCATAATTTTCCTGCTTGCATTCACCGCGAACTACGAATGGGATCCGATAGTTTTATTCGCTGGATTTTGTTTGATTCAAATTTCCAGTTGGTTCATACCGTTAATAATAAAAGGTAACTAAAGGTAATTGATCGAAGATGGCTTACGAGAATTCAAGCGAATACATCAAGCATCACTTGACCAATCTTGTCTATGGCCAGCATGCCGATGGTAGCTGGGGAATTGCCCATGGCGCCGATCAAATTAAGGAAATGGGATTCTGGTCGATCAACCTCGATTCGATGTTCTTCTCGATTGGCCTCGGCTGTTTCTTCCTGTGGATCTTCCGGCAGGCCGCGAAAAGGGCCTCGACCGATGCGCCCACAGGGCTACAAAATTTTATCGAAATGATGATCGAATTTGTCGATGATTCGGTGCGTGGTTCTTTCTCCGGGAAAAACCCGCTGATCGCGCCGCTGGCGCTGACTATATTTGTCTGGATTTTCCTGATGAATCTGATGGATTTGATCCCGGTCGATCACATACCCTTGCTGGCTAGTATGCTCGGTGTACCCTATTTAAAAATAGTACCGAGCACCGATCCAAATATTACCTTTGGTATGTCGCTCTCGGTATTCGTGCTGGTCATTTACTACAGTATTAAAATTAAAGGCCCGGGCGGTTTTTTCGCCGAACTCGCGTTCCATCCGTTTCCCAAATTTATGATGCCTATCAATTTGCTGCTCGAAGGCGTGACCTTGATAGCCAAACCCATCTCACTGGCGCTACGTTTGTTCGGTAACATGTATGCGGGTGAAATGATATTCATTCTGATAGCCCTGATGTATGGCGGTGGCCTGGTTCTGGGTGCATTCGGTGGAGTTTTACAACTGTTGTGG
>QNFD01000174.1 GCA_003645435.1 Gammaproteobacteria bacterium
AAAACTACAAAGCCCGCGGAAGAAGCCGTAGCGGAAGAAGCCGTAGCGGAAGAAGCCGTAGCGGAAGAAGCCGTAGCGGAAGAAGCCGTAGCGGAAGAAGCCGTAGCAGAAGAAGCCGTAGCAGAAGAAGCTGTAGCAGAAGAAGCTGTAGCAGAAGAAGCTGTAGCAGAAGAAGCACCGGTAGAAACCGCGACGCCTGAGAAGGCTGCGGTTAAAAAGGCTGCAACCAAAAAAGCCGCGACCAAGAAAGCTGCGACCAAGAAGGCTGCAACTAAAAAAGCCGCGACCAAGAAGGCTGCAACTAAAAAAGCTGCGACCAAGAAGGCTGCAACCAAAAAGGCAGTTAGTGATTAATTGAAACCCGGTACAGGGGTGGTAACGAGTTTGTTCTAAGACGCCCCTGACTTTGTAATTCCTGAATGCAGGATTCAGAGAGTTACTATTATTTTTTGAGGTATTGAAGTGGCTATAACAGCATCTTTAGTGAAAGAACTGCGCGAACGAACCGGTTCGGGCATGATGGAATGTAAAAAAGCGCTGGTCGAGAGTGATGGCGATATAGAAGCAGCAGCGGAAGCAATGCGAAAATCTGGAGCAGCAAAAGCTGATAAAAAAGCCGGACGTGTTGCGGCGGATGGCGCCATTAAGGTCATAGTGACCGAAGATAGAAAGACGGCGGTTATTCTCGAGATCAATTCGGAAACCGATTTTGTTGCCAAGGATGATAATTTCCAGGCTTTTGTCGATGGAGTATTACAGACCATATTGCAGCAAAAACCATCAGATGTTAAAGAGTTAGCAGGCCTGTCGATTGCAGACGGGGAAACCGTCGAAGAAGCGCGTCAGGTATTAATTTCCAAAATCGGAGAAAATATTCAGGTTCGTCGTTTTGAGATTGTCCAATCTGACCAGGGTGTATCTTCCTACTTACATGGTTCACGTATCGGTGTGCTCGTAAATTCCAGCGCGACCGCCGAAATGGGACGCGATATCGCCATGCACGTTGCCGCGGTTAATCCACAGTTTACCGATGAAAAGGCGGTTCCAGTGGAATTTATCGAAAAAGAAAAAGGCATATTAATCGCCCAGGCGCAAGATAGCGGCAAGCCACCGGAGATCATTGAAAAAATGATTCAGGGGCGGTTGAAGAAATTTCTCGCCGAGATAACCCTGATCGACCAGCCGTTTGTAAAAGATCCAGATCAGACTGTTGGCCAACTGTTATCAACCGCAGATGCATCGGTTTCCAGTTTTACTCGATACGAGGTCGGCGAAGGCATCGAAAAGAAAGTTGAAGACTTCGCTGCGGAAGTTGCATCGCAGTTAAATAGCTAACCTAAAGGCCGCTTAACGCGGCCTTTATTCTATAGTGAACAAGATGGCAAAACTAAAATATAAGCGAATACTGGTAAAGTTAAGTGGTGAGGCCCTGATGGGGCAGTCTGATTTTGGTATTGATCCGAAGATAGTCGCACGCAAGGCGGGCGAACTAAAATCGCTGCATGATGCCGGCGTTGAGATTGGCGTTGTCGTCGGCGGGGGCAATATGTTCCGTGGGGAGAAACTGGCGGCAGCTGGTCTCGATCGCGTAACTGGCGATCACATGGGAATGCTGGCGACGGTTATGAATGCACTTGTGCTGCGCGATAGCCTGCAGTTGTGTGGAGCAAGAACCTCGGTAATGTCAGGCCTTGATATCCCTCAGGTATGCGATAGATATACGCAACACGCCGCAAGAGAGAAAGTATCGTCTGGCGAAATAGTGATATTCGCAGCTGGAATGGGCAGTCCTTACTTTACCACCGATACCGGCGCCAGCCTCAGGGCTATCGAAATTCAGGCTGACTTGATGATCAAGGCAACCAAGGTTGATGGCATCTACGACAAGGATCCGGTTAAATACAACGATGCAATCAAGTTCGATCTGCTCAATTATGATCAGGCCATCGATCAGCGCCTGGGCGTGATGGATGTTGCAGCAATGATCCTGTGCAACGATAATGCGCTTGAAATGGTAGTTTGTAACATTAACACCCCCGGCGCCTTGTTGAATCTGGCGCAAGGGAAAATGGTCGGCACACATGTCGTCTATAAAGAGGCAAAAGAATGATAAACGATATAAAACAGGATGCTTTATCACGCATGAACAAGAGCATCGATGCATTTAAAGTCGAACTCTCTAAAATCAGGACTGGTCGAGCCCATGTAAGTCTGCTCAATCATATAACGGTCGATTTTTATGGCAGTGAGGTACCGATAGGACAGGCTGCTAACCTGTCAGTTGAAGATGCGCGAACCCTGACCGTAACACCCTGGGACAAGAGTATGGTGCCGGTGATTGAAAAAGCTATCATGAGTTCCGACCTGGGACTGAATCCTTCAACGGCGGGAACCGTTATTCGTGTGCCTATGCCGCCTTTAACCGAAGAGCGCCGTAAAGAACTGGTCAAGGTGGTGCGTGAGCTGGCGGAAAACTCGCGAATTGCGGTTCGTAATATTCGTCGCGATGCCAACAACGATTTAAAATCCCTGTTGAAAGACAAGGATATTTCTGAAGACGAGGATCACAAGGGGCAGGATATGGTGCAACAGGTTACCAATCAGTCCACAGATGAAATCGAAGCGTTGTTACAGACCAAAGAAAAAGAATTGATGGAAATATAACTGGTACTGCCCGTGGCCCTGGATAAAAAACAGGCGACATCAGTTCCCCGGCACGTCTGTATCATCATGGATGGAAATGGGCGGTGGGCAAAAAAACGGCTGATGCCGCGAGCGCTTGGACACCGCAAAGGTGTTGAGATTACCCGAAAAGCGGTCGAATTTTTCGTGCGCTCGGGTGTTAAACATTTGACCCTGTTTGCCTTTAGCAGTGAAAACTGGAATCGTCCAAAAGAAGAAGTCAGTACGCTAATGGAGCTGTTTATGCATTCATTGAGGAAATATTCCGTAGAGTTAAATGAAAAGGGTATTCGTATCCGCTTTATTGGTGATCGCGATGCGTTTTCTAATGATCTACGAGACCAGATTGCTGCTACGGAATTATTGACTGCAAGCAACGACTTGATGACATTGAATATTGCCGCCAACTATGGAGGTCAGTGGGACATCCTGAAAGCGGTAAAAACAATTGCCGGCAAACTACAGCGTAACGAGATAAATCCTGAACAAATCGATAGCGCCCTGTTTGAATCGGCCCTTTCATTAAGCGCCACCCCCGATCCTGATTTATTTATCAGAACCGGAGGTGAGCAAAGAGTCAGTAATTTCCTGCTGTGGCAAATCGCATACGCAGAACTTTATTTTACCAATGTGCTTTGGCCGGATTTTAACGAAGATGAAATGCAAAAGGCGCTGGATGTTTATTCGCAGAGACAACGACGTTACGGAAAGACGGGTGATCAAGTAGGTATTTAGTATGGATGAACCCACAGCTATATTGATGAAGAAGTCATGCTGAAGCAACGCGTGATAACCGCGATAGTACTGGCCAGTGTATTTGCCGGTACTATTTTGTTCGCAGACCCTAAATGGCTGGTTGTCCTGATTGCCGTGGTGATGTTTGCCGCCTGTTACGAAATTCTGGCGCTTACTCTCAAACCCGATCTCTGGGCAGGGGTAATTGGCGCCATCATGTATGCGATCCTGTTCTGGGTATTCAATGAATCGATAGACCCTCGTGTTAATTATTACCAGTCGCTAGCCGGTGTTTTTGGATGGATTTTGATTTCCGGGTTCCTATTTTTTTACCGGTTTTCCGGGAAATGGTCGCTATCGGCACGGCTGTCGCAATTGGTTCTGGCCCTTTCTTTAATATGGATATGCGGGCATGGACTGGTGTTTATTCACCAGCATTTTCAGCATGGCGGCTGGATTATGCTCTATCTTCTGACGCTCGTCTGGGTAGCCGATATCGGCGCCTATTTTAGCGGCCGTAAGTTTGGAAAGCACAAGCTCGCGCCCGGCATAAGTCCCGGTAAAACCTGGGAAGGCGTGGCAGGCGGTGTAATACTGAATGTGCTCTGGATGCTGATCGTTTTCCAGATTAGCTATGGGTGGGATATGAAGTTATGGCAATTTATCCTTATCGGCCTGGCGACCTCGTTGATTTCGGTGGTTGGCGATTTGTATGAGAGTATTTTGAAACGGGAAGCGGGCGTTAAAGATAGCGGAAAGCTCTTGCCGGGGCATGGCGGTGTACTCGACCGTCTCGACTCAATAATAGCGGCAACGCCGGTGTTTCTCAGCGGGCTTTACGCCGCGGGGATAGTGTAGATGAAGCAAATCACCATTCTCGGTGCGACCGGGTCGATCGGCTCAAGTACTCTCGACGTTATCGCCCGACATCCCGATAAATATACGGTTTATGCTTTAACAGCCAATACCAATGTTGAGCAGATGGCAAGAATTTGTTCAATCCATAACCCACGTTACGCGGTGATGGGTAATCAGCAAAGTGCCGCGGAGCTGACAAAGATATTATCGGCTACTACGACTGAAGTCGTCTGTGGTGATCAGGCACTGGCACAGGTAGCCGAGGATGCAGATGTAGAGATAGTTGTAGCGGCAATTGTCGGTTCCGTGGGACTAATGCCGACACTGGCCGCGGTTAGAGCGGGAAAACGCGTATTATTGGCCAACAAGGAGTCACTGGTTATGGCGGGCTCGCTGTTTATGGATGAGGTGGTACGCCATGCGGCCGAACTGATTCCCGTCGATAGTGAACACAACGCGATTTTTCAGTGTCTACCATCGGGGTATTTAAATAATCTTTCCGAAAAAGGTGTTACTCGAATATTGTTAACTGGTTCCGGCGGGCCCTTTCGAGAATTACCGCTGGAAGAGTTCGACCGGGTTACTCCGGCCCAGGCGGTTGCTCATCCTAACTGGGATATGGGTCCAAAAATTTCGGTGGATTCAGCAACCATGATGAACAAGGGCCTGGAGTTAATTGAAGCCTGCTGGCTGTTTGGCATGGACGAGTCCGATATTGAAATTGTGCTGCATAAACAAAGTATCGTGCATTCAATGGTGGCTTATAATGACGGCTCGGTGTTGGCGCAATTGGGTAATCCCGATATGCGCACACCAATTGCGAATGCATTAGCATGGCCTGACCGGATTAGCAGTGGCGTAGAATCATTGGATTTATTACGGGTTAGTCGGTTAGACTTTGAACAGGCCGATGAAATCAGGTTTCCCTGTTTACGGCTGGCCCGTGACGCATTTAAACAGGGTGGTACCAGCATGGCTATATTGAATGCCGCAAATGAAGTGGCGGTGGAGAATTTTTTGAATCATCGTATTAAATTTAGTGATATACCTAAATTAATTGAACAAACCCTGCAACAAATCAACTCAAGTAGTGCAGACAGCCTGGAGGTAGTTCTGTCCGCGGATACTGAAGCGAGGGCCTATGTACATCAACAACTGGCTGAAGCCGGGCTGCGTCTATCATCGTGAATTTTCTAACCATAATTGAAAGTGTAGCCGCGTTTATAGTTGCAATTGGTGTACTGGTCACGATCCATGAATTCGGTCACTATTGGGTGGCGCGCAAAATGGGCGTCAAGGTGCTGCGATTTTCGGTCGGCTTTGGTAAGCCCCTGTGGATTAAAAAGGCGGGTGAAGACCAGACCGAGTATGTAGTCGCCGCCATCCCATTCGGTGGCTACGTGAAGATGCTGGATGAACGCGAAGGTGAAGTGGCGGAGCAAGACCTCGACCGCGCGTTCAATCGTAAAAGCGTATGGCGGCGATTCGCCATTGTTGCGGCAGGTCCTATATTCAATTTTATTTTTGCTATTGTCGCCTATTACCTGATATATCTGGCTGGAGTGAATGGAATCAGGCCCATGGTTGGTGAGGTTGCTAATCCGAGTCCGGCCTATTCAGCAGGCGTTAAGTTGCAGGATACTATTCTGTCGGTTAACGGGGTAGAAACAATTAGCTGGGAAAAAGCAAGATTTACCCTGCTCGCGGAGTCGGTTGATCGCGGATCGATTATCCTCGTGGTACAGGGCCTTGATAAACAAATTATCGAAAAAACTCTTGATATCAGCGGGTTGAGACTGTTACAGGATGAGCAGATAGATTTAATGGGTGAACTTGGGCTTTCGATGTGGCGTCCTGATATCCCCCCTGTCATTGACGAAGTAATACCAGGTGGCGCAGCCGCGGCTGCAGGCCTATTGGCT
>QNFD01000175.1 GCA_003645435.1 Gammaproteobacteria bacterium
GATCGGCCTTTTGACGCTCATTTGGACCTCTCCGCCGTCGGCCATTATTTTTGCCAGCAAGGCAAAGGGAGAGAAGGATGGAAGAAAAGATAACATAAAACATACGCTCATCGATATGAGGAAAAAGGTGTCAGATTTATTTAAAGGAGTGATTGATAGCAAACGCGCATAATGTTTCTGGCATAAACGCGATAACTGCCGTAACCAGTAGATCAGGCTAGCCCGGATGCTTCCGGGCTAGCCTGATTCAATTTACTTGAATTTCTTAATTTCACCACTTTCAATACGGGCAAAATACGAATTCATTTCACGCTTAACGATGGGTGCAAGAAAGTACAGACCGAGTATATTGGGCACACAGATTAAGAAAACCAGTGCATCTGAAATATCCAGGATTGGCCCAAGTTGCACAACACAGCCAAGCGCAACGAAAACGCAGAAAATCACTTTATAGATCGTCTGACCTCTTTCGCTCTCACCAAACAAATAGGTCCAGCCTTTCAGACCATAATAAGACCAGGAAATCATAGTCGAAAAGGCAAACAGCAGCGCGGCAAAAGCCAAGGGGATCGGAAACCACGAGAATTCTCGCTCGAAGGCCGCCGATGTCATGGCTACACCCTGTGCATCGCCGGCGAAATCAGACGCCGCTACCTGTGCGGTACCTATGACCAATGCGGTGATGGTACAAATAACGATGGTATCGATGAAGGGTTCGAGTAACGAGACAATTCCTTCGGTGATGGGCTCATTGGTCTTAACCGCCGAGTGCGCGATTGAGGCTGAACCGATACCGGCCTCGTTTGAGAATACCGCACGTTGAAATCCGATAATCATCGCACCCAGCGCACCGCCGGCGACACCTTCACCGGTAAAAGCACCCGAGAAAATATTGGAAATCGCCTGGGGGATCGTGCTTGCATTCATCAGAATTACGATAATCGCAAACAGGCAGTAAAAGACCGCCATGAAAGGTACTATCTTCTCTGTTACCCGCGCTATCGATTTGATACCGCCAATGATAACGGAAAACACAACAGCAGCGAGAATGAGGCCGACCAGCCAGCCGAAACCATCAAGGGCGCCACCCGATACATTATTGAGCTGCACATAGGCCTGGTTTGACTGGAACATATTACCAATACCAAGTGCGCCGACGAATATACCGATGGCGTAGAAGGTACCCATGAACTTGCCAAAGCCTTCCATACCTCGATCCGAGAAGCCCTTACGTAAATAATACATCGGACCGCCGGATACATGACCATCGCCGAATTCCTGCCTGTACTTAACACCGAGCGTACACTCGACAAACTTGGTGGACATACCCAGGAAACCAGCCAGGATCAACCAGAAGGTAGCACCGGGTCCACCGACAGTTACCGCAACCGCAACACCACCGATATTACCAATACCGACGGTTCCGGAAACCGCTGTTGCCAGGGCCTGGAAATGGGATACCTCGCCGTGGCTATCAGGGTCGGCGTAGTCACCCCGCACCAACTGAATCGCGTGCTTGAAACCACGAATGTTGATAAACCCCATATAGAAGGTGAAAAATACCGCACCAACAACCAGCCATAACACTACCACGGGCAGCTGGGCGCCGAATACTGGAATTTTGAAAAATACGATTTTACCAATCATTGTCGCAATGGGTGCCGTCGCGTCATTGATTGCGTCATCGATACCGGCAACCGCGTTCGATATTGAAATTGCAAAAATACCGAGTACATAAAATAAATGTTTCATACAACCTTCCTCCTCAGGAAATAAATATGTTTGTTACGCCTGATTCTCTGGCGCTTAGGGCACCACAGTGACGGGAACCGAAGACGACTGCACCAGCGCAGCAGTTACGCTGCCGAATATCAAAGCGTGCATACGAGATTCGCCGCGCCGCCCCATGTATATCTGGGTTATCTTGTACTCGTCGGTCAGTTCCTGCAGGGTTTCAGCGATTCTACCGTGCCGAACCACCGACTCGGCTGATATGCCCGATGATTCGAGAGCGACCATTTCTGGGTTGAGAATCATATCGTTGGCCCGTTGGATTTCTGATTCTCGCCGTTGATGACGTTCTTCGAGTTCCTGAGGGGTATGAAAACTATAAGGTGTCCAGTCGATTATGTAGGTTAACAGCAGGTCGGAGTTTGTTAGTTTTGCGTGTTCAACCGCAGCGGCAAGTGCTCGTTTACCACATTCACTTCCGTCCAGAGCAACCAGTATTTTACTTGGCATGAAATATCTCCTTTTTGGTTTTTCATTATTTTTCAATGACATACTTTCTATCGATGAGGCAGAAAGATGACACTAAAATCAGCATAGAGGGTATTAATGTCTGAAAATAGGGCCAGAATTGCGGCATTGCCTAGATCAGAAAAAATTTGCCTCTTGATTAAATTCAATCACCTGGACTAAAAATTTACTTTGATTGATTCCGTATGCAGACCGGTAAATCCCGGGAAAATCCATTTTTGACCTATTCCAGGCTGGTTTTTAAAAATGATATTAACGATCGATCTTGGTCGAGAGAATAACCGAAGACATGGTATCGTCGACACCATCGAGACGGCCAATCGCATCGATAGCCGCATCCAGTTCTGCTACCGATGCGGCCGATATAACGGCGTACAAATCAAATGCCCCACTGATAGAATACAGCGACGTTAGTTGCGGTATTTTCGAGAGCGCTTTTTCAATTTTAATTCGGTTGGCTGGCGGGGATTTGATCATTACCAGGGCGCGAACCCGATCTTTTATAAAACTGGCCGACAATCGAACCGAATAGCCGTCAATAACGCCGTTTCGCTCCAGCTTTTGCAATCGCATTTGCGCGGCTGTTCTCGAAACCGATAATCGCCGCGATATCTCTGAAACGGACAGACGTGCGTTCTCCCGCAGCAGCGAGATCAATTGCTGGTCTTTGTCAGAAATATCCATAAATCTCAAACCTGGTTAATTTGTCGTGTTTTATAGTTATTTCCACTATTTTTACCATAAAAAAGACTAGATTGTCTAATTGATGTGACATTCGAATTCCGGCAGAATGTGCGCTAATTTCGATTTAAGGAACCCTCACTGATGTCTCACTCGAATATTCTAGAAGCAGCTGGATTTACCGCATCCGAACTTTCCGGCGGATCGCTCACAGTTCATAGCCCGGTAGACGGCAGTGAAATAGCGTGCCTGAAAACACACAGTACTGATGATGTTCAGGCCATGATCGGCAAGGGCGTCGACGCCTTCAAATCCTGGCGCAACACCCCGGCGCCCCAGCGCGGTGAACTGGTGCGCCTGATTGGTGAAGAGCTGCGTGCCGAGAAGGAAAACCTGGGCCGCCTGGTGTCGCTGGAATGCGGCAAGATTTACCAGGAAGGTCTTGGCGAAGTGCAGGAAATGATCGACATCTGCGATTTCGCCGTTGGCCTGTCGCGCCAGCTTTATGGATTGACCATAGCCTCCGAGCGCCCGGGCCACAGTATGCGCGAAACCTGGCACCCGTTGGGCCTGTGCGGCATCATCACCGCGTTTAATTTCCCAGTCGCTCCCTGGTGCTGGAATACCGCGCTCGCGCTCGTATGCGGAGACCCGGTAATCTGGAAACCATCGGAAAAGACACCGCTAACCGCATTGGCCACACAGAAGATCTGTGAGCGTGCGATGGGGAAATTCGGTAATGCTCCCGAGGGTTTGATCCAGACCATCATTGGCGAGCGCGACATCGGCGAAGTCCTGACCAGCAGCCGAGACGTGGCCATCGTCTCGGCCACGGGTTCCACCCGCATGGGGCATGCTGTCGGACAAAAGCTTTCTGAACGATTTGGTCGCTGCATCCTGGAACTGGGCGGTAACAATGCGATGATCGTTGCGCCTTCCGCCGATCTGGAAATGGCGTTAAGGGCCATTGTTTTTTCAGCGGTCGGCACAGCCGGTCAACGCTGTACCACGCTCAGGCGCCTGATCGTGCACGAAGATATTTATGATCAACTGATTCCACGTCTTAAATCCGCTTACGATGGTTTACCGATTGGTGATCCGTTAGCTGACGGCACGCTTGTCGGACCGTTGATCGATGGCGATGCCTTCGCTGGAATGGAGCGCGCGCTTGAGCAGGTAAAGGTCGATAGCGGCCAGGTACATGGCGGCGGGCGAGTCCTGGAAAGTGAATATCCCGACGCCTGTTACGTCAAACCCGCAATCGCGGAAATGCAGGGGCAGACCGATATTGTGCGGCATGAAACTTTCGCACCTATTCTTTACGTGATGAAATATCGTGATCTCGATGAGGCCATTGCCCTTCAGAACGGCGTGCCGCAGGGATTGTCATCGTGCATATTCTCCACCGATTTGCGCGAGACCGAAGAGTTCCTCTCCGCCACCGGCTCAGATTGCGGCATTGCCAACGTCAACATCGGCCCATCCGGCGCTGAAATTGGCGGTGCCTTCGGCGGTGAAAAAGACACCGGCGGCGGGCGCGAGTCCGGCTCCGATGCCTGGAAAGGTTATATGCGTCGCCAGACCAATACGATCAATTACTCACGTGAACTGCCGCTGGCGCAGGGCATTAAATTCGAGATCTAGAAACATGTCATTTGAAAAAATTGCAGTACTCGGGCTCGGTAAAGTCGGAAGGCTGGCGGCAAAGTTGCTGCACGAATCTGGTTTCGCCGTGACCGGCTATGATGCCCATACGCCCCGCGAAAAATTACCCTTTGCGGTCAAAAACACTGACCTGGCCTCGCCAGCGGCGCTAGCGGACGAGTTTGCCCAGGTTGAGGCGGTGTTGTCCTGCCTGCCCTACCATTTAAATGTTGGTGTGGCGACCGCGGCGCATGCCGCGGGCATTCACTATTTCGACCTGACCGAGGACGTGCCAACGACCAAAGCAATTATCGAGTTAAGCACCAACTCTAAGGGACTGATGGCCCCGCAATGTGGACTTGCCCCCGGCTTCGTCGGCATCGTCGGTGCATCGCAAATCGCGCTTTTCGACAACTGCCGTTCGATCCGCATGCGCGTCGGCGCCTTGCCGCAACATCCCACCGGATTACTGGGCTATGCCTTCAACTGGTCACCGGAGGGAGTGGTTAACGAATACCTCAACGATTGCGAAGTGATCGAAGAAGGCGTGCAAAAATGGGTATCACCGATGGAGTGGCTCGAAACTCTTTATATAGATGGGGTCAAACTGGAAGCATTCACAACATCCGGCGGTCTCGGCACCATGTGTGATACCTATCTCGGCAAGGTCGATAATATCGACTACAAGACCATGCGCTATCCCGGTCATGTGAAGTTGATGAATTTTTTCTTCCATGAACTGCTGATGCGCGAGCAGCGTGACATCGCTGGGCAAATTCTGGTTAACGCCAAACCCCCGGTGGAAGACGATGTAGTTTACGTTCATGTTTCTTCCGAAGGCGAAATCGATGGGCGCCTGCTGCGCAAGGAATTCGTGCAAGGCTATCGTCCGATCGAAATTGCGGGTGCACGGCAAACCGCTATCGCCTGGACAACTTCCGGTTCCGTGGTCGCCGTCATCGAAATGGTGCGCGATGGGGTCTTAGCTAACAGTGGATTTTTGAAGCAGGAAGACATCCCGCTGGAAGCATTTTTGGCGACCAGCACAGGTGGCCTTTTCAGGCAGTAGTCGAAGGGCTTAAATTAACCGAAAATGGGAGAATGAAAAATGATTACACGAATTTGGCATGGTACTACTTCATTGGAAAATTCAGATGAATACCTGGAAAAAATGAAGTCAGTCGCCTTACCCGATTACCGCTCAACGCCGGGCAATAAGGGTGCCTGGGTTCTACACCGTATTGAGGGCGGCATCGCGCATTTTAATATGCTGACCTTTTGGGATGATATCGAGTCGGTTAAGAATTTTGCCGGTGAAGATTATGAAACACCAAAATATTATGAGTTTGATGAAAACATGCTGCTCGAGCTTGAGGATGTTTCCAGGCATTACGAAACTTATGACGAGTGACATGAATTGAGAGGGAATGGTGTTGCCCATAGAGGCATGTATCGAAAAAAAACCGGGAATACTCCCAGAGTAACACCCGGTTCCAATAAGCAATAATATTTATACGCTTACGATTCGAACATACCGCCGGCGCTGTCACATTCGGTTTTACTCATTTCGAGGAAGCCTTTTCCTTTACATGAA
>QNFD01000176.1 GCA_003645435.1 Gammaproteobacteria bacterium
GAGATGGATATCACGCGCGCCGCGTTTACCGGTGGCGAACCGGTTGCTAAATATCTCAATGCTTTCGACGTCGACCTGTTTTTATCCGCAACCGAGGAAGATGTACAAGCCGCAGTAGAATCCAATGTTGCAGCGGGCCTGATTTATGATGGGCCGACAGTCAACCCGGAAAATCCGCTGGAGCAGATCAGGGTCGCGTTTGACGGTGATGCCGTGCTGTTTTCCGAAGAATCAGAAATGATTTATCAAAACCAGGGACTGGAGGCGTTCATCGAGCATGAAAAAATAAATGCCCAAAAACCACTGCCGGAGGGACCGTTTGCAAAATTGCTAAAAACGCTTTCGTATCTGCAATTTGATCTGAAAAGTAATAATCAGCAAGGCGTATCACCGATTCGGACCGCCCTCGTGACTGCACGAAATAGCCCGGCTCATGAGCGCGTGATCAGGACACTTCGAACCTGGAATGTCCGCATTGACGAAACATTTTTCCTCGGCGGCGTTTCCAAGGATAAAATTCTGGCGTCTTTCGCACCCCATATTTTCTTTGATGACCAGCATCATCACTGCGATACAGCAGCCCGGCTAGTACCTACCGCCAGGGTGCCTTATAAAGGAGAAGATTCCAGCAAGAAGTGATCACGCCAGTACCGACAGTATCAGACTAGTCGTCGCGGCGTTGCTTTTCGAGGCGCTCGTGCTTTTCCTGTGCTTCGACCGTCAGCGTAGCAATAGGCCTGGCCTCCAATCTGAATAATCCAATCTCTTCCCCGGTATCTGCACAGTAACCATAGCTACCATCGGCGAGACGGGAAAGCGCAGAATCTATTTTATTGACCAGCTTGCGATAGCGATCGCGGGTACGCAATTCGAGTGCAGCGTCGGTTTCGAGGGTGGCCCGATCATTGATATCCGGCTCCTGCCAATTTTCCTCTTTTAAATGGGAAATGGTGTTTTCAGACTCCTTCAGCAATTCAGCGCGCCAGGTCAGTAACTTCTGGCGAAAATACTCCAGCTGTTGGAGTGACATGTACTCTTCTTTTGCGGAAGGCTTGTAATTTTTAGGTAACTCTAATGCCAGGTTCATTGATTGGCTCTCCGGGAGTGGACATCAATAATCGAAAATCGCCGCGCAGTATAGGCATGTTTTCGACGTTCGGCAAGCCACTAATGTAATAATTTTACAGACTAGCCATTATGCTGTGTTGACCCGATGTTGGTCAGGGTATAATGGTTTATGCGATGGAATACCACGATGCAAAATTCGATCACAATCGGGTTGGGTGAATTTGTTGTTTTACCCCTATAATTATACACTAGCCCGCATATTGCACGAAGGCGGCACCCATAGTGATGAAAATATTTGCAATTCAATAATTTATCTCAGAATATTGACATGATTAAAAATTACAGTATGTGCCTGAACGAATTCAGGAAAAATCTGGCGTCCAATCTTGATCGATCCCCCTTGATCCATAGCTATTGCTATGCATCGGCGGGCGATCAATCAACCTTGTTTGCCATATTTCCCCTGATCTTCGTTCCCTTCATGCAACATGCAGGCTAGCGGTCCTGAAATCCAGATTCTGTATTATTTAGATTTATCCTTATGATCATCCGATTTGTTTTACTATTTATCATCGTTGCCATATTGCTCTGGTTAATCAAACGTATGTTTGGCAAAGACCCGTTTACAGATGAAATCGAACACCAGGACGCTGGTAATTCTGAAGACATGCGCCAGTGCAAGTTTTGCGGTATCCACGTGCCAGAATCCTCCATCGTAATCTCTAACGACAACCCCTATTGCTGCCAGGAACATGCAGACAGCGACCAGCAATAGTTTTTCCGGTAAGACCGGGTACCGGACTCGAGCGCCCAACTGGACTTCGATTCGTCTGCTCAATGTCTATCGTCTCGGCCTCGCCGGGATTTTTTTCAGTCAAAGCTTTGTTATACAATCGCCGTTACTGGACATAGTCAATCACCGCCTGTATTCCTGGGTAAGTTTTGCGTTTCTGGTGCTGTCACTAATCTGGATGATCGCGAGCTGGATCGAACGCCGAAGGTTCCAGCACCAGCTCACATTGCAAATATACGGCGACACAATCCTGATCATTCTTTTGATGCATGCCTGCGGCGGCATTTCCAGCGGCCTGGGCATGCTGCTGATCATCTCGATTGCCGTTATCGGCTTTCTCGGGGAGCAAGCCCTGGCAGTAATCTTCGCCTCACTGGCCGCCCTGGGCCTGTTGGCCGAGCATATATATTCAAGCATCCACGTAACCGGCTATACCGGCACCTCTACCCAGATTGGCATACTCGGCGTTAGCCTGTTTGTCACCGCGATTGTCACCAACAAGTTAACGCTCAAAATTCGTAGTGGTGAACACCTGGTTCGACAACGCGAGCGTGACGTCGCCTTACTGTCTGCGCTAAACCAGGAAATTATCGAAAATTTGCAGGCCGGCGTGATAGTGCTGGCACGCGATAATCAGGTGCGGCATATTAATAATACAGCCCTGGCAATGCTTAACATCACTGCCAATAATTCACTGTCATTGCAGCGTGACCAACCCAGAATTCTGGCGGCGCTGGAGTCCTGGCGAGAATCACCGCAAAAAGACACGCCTTTTCTGCCCTCCGAGACAGGCATAGACAATATACAAATCAGTTTTCGACTGCTGAAGGAACAGGAGCAGGAAAATACCCTCATTTTCCTGAATGACGTATCGTCAATCAAAAACAGCATGCAGCAGGCCAAACTGGCATCACTCGGCCATTTAACAGCCAGCATTGCCCACGAAATCCGCAATCCGCTGGGGGCTATCTCCTACGCGGCCCAGTTGCTGTCTGAAAACAGCAAGCTGGAAAAGGCGGATCATCGTATGACCGAAATCATTCACCAGCATTCGGACCGTATTAACCATATTATTGAAGATATACTACGAATCTCGCGTGGCGGTGAAACCGTTACTGGCACGATCGATTTGAAGCAATGGTTGCCGAAATTTATCGACAACTATTGCCTGAGCGAACATGCTACAGCCGACGATTTAGTGCTCGACCTCGGCCCGAAAAATCACGAAAGCCTGCTTATTCGATTTGACGCGGGCCATCTAACTCAAATCATGACCAACCTGGTTAACAATGCACAAACCCATGGCAGCAAAGACAAACCAGTTCATATCAAGGTTTCTACAAATGTTAACCACAGGATGAAAATCGAGGTTGCCGACGAGGGACAGGGTATTGATTCAAAAAATCTCGACAAAATCTTTGAGCCGTTCTATACAACTAACCACAAAGGCTCAGGACTGGGTCTGTATATTGTCAATCAACTCTGTGAACTTAACGATGCGAGTATCTCCGTGAAGCAAAATTCAAATCAGGGCAGCAGCTTTATAATCGAGTGCCAAATTGCCGCGTCAACCCAGATCGATCAATCAGCTATCGCATGAGTAAACAACGTGTTCTTATCGTCGACGATGAACCCGATATCAGGGAACTACTCGAAATAACGCTGCTGCGTATGGGGCTTGAAACCCAATGCGCGGAAAATTACGCTAGCGCTACGCGGATTTTGGAGGAAGAAGATTTCGATCTGTGCCTGACCGACATGAAGCTGCCCGATGGCGATGGCATTGCCCTGGTCGAACATATTCAGCAACAGTTTCCGAATATACCAACCGCGGTTATCACCGCCCACGGCAGCATCGACCTCGCGATCAAGGCGATGAAGTCCGGCGCATTCGACTTTGTCTCCAAGCCGGTGTCGCTGGATACCCTGCGCGCCCTGATCGATAAAGCCCTCACCCTGCCCAGCAGCTCACAACAGGTCACCAGTGCATCCGAATCAAGCTACCAAATTATTGGAGACACTGAAGTCGTGGTCGAGTTAAGGCGATCAATCGCAAAATTTGCACGCAGCCAGGCGCCGGTATTCATTCAAGGTCAGTCCGGTACTGGTAAAGAACTGGTAGCTCGCCAGATTCATTTGCAGGGTTCGCGTGAACAGGCGCCATTTATCGCGGTTAACTGTGGCGCAATACCTTCTGAATTAATGGAGAGTGAATTTTTCGGGCACCTCAAAGGTAGCTTTACCGGTGCTACCAGTGACAACCCGGGCTTGTTCAGGGCGGCACATGGCGGCACTTTGTTTCTTGACGAGATTGCCGATCTACCTGTGTCGATGCAGGTCAAGCTATTACGCGTGATTCAGGAAAAATCGGTTCGTCCCGTCGGCTCACAGGACGAACAGGCAATCGACGTACGCATCATTAGCGCGTCACACAAAAATCTCGACGATATGGTTAAAGAGGGTATTTTCAGGCAGGATTTATACTATCGGATTAATGTCATCGGTGTCAGGGTGCCAACCCTGTCGGAACGTACCGACGATATTCCAGCCCTGACCGATTACATAATAAAAAAACAGAATTTAGATACCTCGGCGCAGATTTCACTCAACGCCGAGGCCTCTAAAGCATTAGAAAAGTATCCTTTCCCGGGCAATATCCGTGAACTGGAAAACATACTGGAACGCGCATCTGCCCTTTGTGAAGACAATCAAATCCATATCGATGACCTGCAACTGCCGGATATAGAGCCACCGGCAGCGGAATCCAGTACCAGCCTTGGCAACATGACTCAAAATATTGAGCGGGATCAGATTACCAGGGCGCTCGAGCAAAATCGCTGGAACCAGTCAGCAACCGCAAGATCCTTAGGCATCACACTTCGCCAACTGCGATACAAAATTGAGAAAATGAACCTTAACAAATCTTGACAAATCTTGGCAAAAAGTAACTTTTCTGCCATATTTTCATAGTCCCGCCTGCAGATTCATTTTATCAACTTCCCATAATTCATTGACTCTACTAATCTAATTTTTTTAATTGAAAATATGGCATAACTATTGCTTTTAATTTATATAGTTTCGACGTGCATCCTGAATTAAAGATACTTATTTCATTTTATTTCTTAAGAAGCCGTCTATATTCAATGCAGTAATAAATTTTTGTACATAAACTTTGGCAGGATTAATTTATGAAAAAGCAACAATCTGGTTTTACCTTAATCGAGTTGATGATCGTAGTAGCTATCATCGGCATCCTCGCAGCGATTGCGATCCCACAATACGGCGACTATACCCAGCGGACTAAAGTAGCCGGTGCCCTGGGCGGCGCACTGGCCTGGAAAACAGCGGTAGGTCTTTGCGTTGCCGAACTTGGTGCCTTCGACGACTGTAACGGCGGTTCAAATGGAATCCCCGCTGACTTCACATCCGGCGGTGGCCCCGTTAAGTATATTGACGCAATTGCGACTGCAGTTGGTGTGATTTCAATGACCACGGACGGCGTGGAGTCTAATGGCACCCCCTTGACACTTGTCATGACACCTGCTCAAGGAGACGGTGCGGTGAACTGGACACTGAGCGGTACTGGTTGTACTGTGGCGGGTCGTAGTATTAAGTGCTAATCATCTAAGCCTTGATTAAGCTAAAGCGCGGGTATTGCTACCCGCGCTTTTTTTTGGAGAACCTGAAATCGGTATCGCCGGCAGGCTCCAGGATCAAATACTTTAAAGTGACGGGTTTCAACCAATATCACTGGAACCGCTAAGAAGGAACAGACCCCAATGGCACTTACTTAACCTTTTAGAACTCGTCATTGCGGCCTCCGAGCCGCAATCCAGCGCCCTATGGATCCCGGCGGTCCGACGCTTCGGTCAAGCCCGGGATGACGACGATTTTGGCCTTAAGTAAGTGCCATTGGGGACAGACCCTGCAGTAATAAACCTCTGCGAGCCTTCATTTCACATTAGAGATAAAACCTTTAAAAAAACCTGACAAAGATTGGTAAAACTTGACAATAGTGTTAGGTCTCCAGCCCGATATTTACCCTGATCCATAATCTATTTCATATCTAAGTTATTGTTTTTTTTAGATTAATTTTCATGTTATTTAGAAATTGGCACCAGTATTGCTTTATTACTGGCATGAGTCGGATTAAATCGATATCTAGTTAAATTTTTTGTAACAGTAAAGAGGAAACATCACATGA
>QNFD01000177.1 GCA_003645435.1 Gammaproteobacteria bacterium
CCTTAATTTCTGCTTTAGGCGATTATCATGGCTCTCCTGATACAGGTTACAAATAGCGGTACCGGTATTAAATTACCAATCGATAAAAAACAGATTGAATTTGGCCGTGATGAGGACTGTGATGTTTCACTGGATGATGAGTTGGTTAGTCAACGCCATGCAATACTCGAGGTCGTGTTAACACCAGATGACAATCGAGTTGATTACATCTTACAAGATAAAAAAAGCACTAATCATACGTATGTTAATGATCAACGCGTTGATCATCGTCATTTAAAAAATGGCGATGTAATTCGTATTGGGAAAAGTAACTTTCGTTTTGAAGATGAAGCGAAAGGTGATTTTTCTGAGACTTTAGAACTCCATGAGACATGGTTTCCCGGCGTGTTTTTTACCAGGTCAGGAAAAAAGAAAAGAAAAAATAATTCAGTCGTCCAGAAGTTACCAGGCTGAACCTGAAGGTCGGCTTTCCCGGAAGTCTCAAATCCTGGGCAAATGTCCGCTATAAGGTCGAGCGAGGGAATACGCAAATGAATTACAGATGATGCCCTGGGGCAGGACGGCGTCGCCAATCTCTTTCTTTACTTGGTAGACTAGTGGAAGTAGGGTGTTGATATTTCCTATACTCAGCTCTAAGCATGTATAGCACGAGGCTTCCTGTCGGTACGCGACACCACAGTATCAGATCTGCTCCAGGGCTACTGCTGTATGCCGTGACCAGCCTGGTAATCGCCTGCTCGGAACCGGTGATAGAACCGCCGATAGGCGAGACGATACCCGCGGAGCCCCTGTTCATCCTGCTGGATGCCTACCGTGGCGACGACCTGTACTTCCTGCGCTATCGCCGGGGGGAAGACATTTTCTATGCCGCGGGAGACCTCAATCGTCCACTGGCGCGGGCGCCATCACTGGAACGGCGCTATGAGGTCCCGGTGGTGTCACCAATGGATATTCAGGCAGAAGACCCCTGGCAGCGACTCACCCAGAACCTGACTCCCATACCCATCATGACAATAAACCAATGGGGAACACTGCGCAAACAACTCTTTGCGGACATCCTGAGCCGGGAAAAAAACCAGGGAGTTGCGGTAAGTTTCGACCGCGTCGATTACTTTTTTTTCTACGATTCCCAGGGTATTTTCAGGGCCCGGCGCCTGATAGACAAACCCGCCTGGTACCGCGTTACTGACCATATAAACCTGACCGACCACCTTGAAGCCTGGCAAGCTCCAGTGAACAAATTCCTGCTGGACGCTGGCATCGATACGCAGGAGGTTATTTTCAGCACCGGCGATCTGGACCGTGGCGCCGTACCCTTCCTCTATATCAACACAGCCGCCAAGCTGGTCGTTCTGATCCAATATGAGGAATTACCTGACACCCTGCAATCGGCTGTACCCGGCACGCACGCGCTGCGCACGGTCTGGCACTTTCTGGATAGCCACAGCCATACGATATTGATGAGACCCTTCAGTTCCCTGCAAAGCCTGCTGACCGTTGTTACTGAGACCGCTGTTGAATCCGGAAGAAGTCTGGCCACGGAGACACAATTTGATACACCGATACCGGAACTCAGCAAAACGACGCCAATGGATCTGGTTGTCTGGGAATCAGAACTGACACGAAAACTGGGGCGGCCACCGAGTCGCGGCACGATCAGGTTCCTCGCCGGTGGGGATGTTTTTTTCCCGCGTTTTGTAGACGCAGTGACCTCAGCCGAGAAATCAGTGGATATACGCACCTATATATTTGATAACGATGACGTGGCGCTGAACATGGCTGAGCTCTTGAAACGGCGCTCCCGTGAGGGACTGGATATCAGGGTCTTGATCGACGGCCTGGGTACCATTGCGGCATCTGGCAGGAGTTCGGAAACCGTGCCCGCATCGCATCAGGCGCCGGGTTCCATTGCAAACTTTCTCAGGCAGGAGTCGCGGGTGAAGGTTCGTGTAGGAAGAAACCCGTGGATGACCGGAGATCATGTAAAGACCATGGTCATCGACCGCAAACTGGCCTACCTGGGGGGCATGAATATCGGCAGGGAATATCGCTACGACTGGCACGATGTGATGATGGAAATTACTGGTCCGGTTGTGGACGAAATAGACCGGGAATTTCAAAAGGCCTGGGGACACGCTGGATCTCTGGGTGACTTCAGTTATCTCACCAGTTGGCGTTTCCGCAACATGAATGAAGATGCGGGTGGTTATCCCCTGCGCCTGATCTATACCAAACCCGGCAGGCATGAAATTTACCAACTGCAACGGCAAGCCATGCGCAAATCCCGGCAATATATATATATCGAAAATGCGTACTTCACTGACGACACCCTGCTGCAGGAACTCATACTGGCACGCCGCCGCGGGGTCGATGTACGGGTGATCATTCCCCTTGAAACAGACAGCGGTGTGATTACCAGGAATATCGTCCTCGCCGCCAACGCCATGTTGGCCAATGGCATTCGTGTTTATATCTACCCCGGCTTCTCACACGCCAAGGTGGCGATTTTTGACGGCTGGGCATCGTTGGGCTCGGCCAACCTCGACAGGTTGAGTTTGCATATCAACGAGGAACTCAACGTCGCCACCTCGGATCCCGGTGCCGCCGCAGACTTGATTGCACAGGTGTTCGAACCGGATTTTGAAAAGTCCACGGAATTGGTCGAACCTATTCCACAACGGTGGACAGATTATATTATCGAGATGTTTGGAGATTATTTGTTTTAGGCGGGCAAGTAGTCTCGACTGATCGAAATTGATCCAATTCATCCCGGCACCAGACCACCCAATCGCCTACACTTAATCATTCCCACCGGAACACCAGCTGAACGATTTAACCAATATGTTGCATCGACCGGTTGAAATCACACCCTAAAGCTGATGTTCACAAATCCAACTGGTGGGGCTGGGTCCGGCCAGAACCAGACATTGACCCTTTAATGGTATGGTGAGATTATTTTGCCTGGAGCAGGGTCAGATCACAATTTTTTCTAATTTTAGAGAATATTGTGATCTGACCCCGATTTTGCCCGATTTTGGATGCACTGTTTCCCGGAAACGATTTTCTAGATCGGCTGATATGCCAGGGAGAATGGACATGTTGCGTTATTTAATCCTCGTGCTTAGCATGTTATCTGCCGATCTAAAGGCCACAGATGCACCCGCCAATGCACACAGATATGAAGAACCTGTACGTTTCACTGATCTGGAGATATGGCAATGCGACCGGGGATATGCCTTAAGCCACGATTCTCGTTGTGTTTTGCCAATGCCATCGGAGTCAAGAAAATTGTCTGCGGACGGGAGATTGGTGGGGCCCAGATGCAACATCGGATACAGGAATATGGTGTGCGTCAAGGTCATCGTTCCGGAAAACGCACATCTGGATATAGGAGGTACCGAGTGGTTTTGTAAAAGAGGGTTCCGTCGCCGAGACAATCGGTGTGAAGAGATTACTGTCGCCGATATACCAGCCAACGCAAAGATTAATGTAGACCTGGCAGGAGGCTGGAAATGCAATAGCGGCTATTTCAGAAATTTACAGGGAGGTTGCGATAAGATGATTATCTCGGAAAATGGAAAACTGGCCTATCATGGCAATGGATGGGCGTGCAATAAAGGCTTTAAACCAAGGGAAAATGGATGCACAATAGACATCGACCACAGCCTGGATTGCAATATTCATAGAAAAATCGCAACAATTGCTGAAACTACCGAAGTCATAAATTGTATTGCAAAAAACTCTACGCAACCTGGGTTCGAGCCGGCAAGCGCACTCAAGCTGTTAGCCCAGCAACCTGACAAAATACCACTAGACTTCACGGCACTAAAAAATGCATTGCCTTCATATTTAAGCCGACCCGCTAAAACTTACTACATAAAAATTATTAGCCAACGTAGGGAAGAGGAAGGCATTCCTGTCTTATTGAAGTTCCTTCCCGAGGATTTAAAAGACGTCAAATATTCATTGCGTATTCTAGAAGCGGTGCTTGATATTGAGGTGCCGGAAGCATGGGAACAAGCTAGAAAGTTAACCAGAACCTTATATGATAAAGGAGAAATTACGGAAAAAAGATACAAATATACAATATATACACTGGACAAACACATCAAAAATCCTGAAGTCAGATATAAGGATAAACGCCGCCAGCTTGCCGAAAAATCTCTTTCCAAAGAAAGCAATGAACTCGATGTCGAGGCCAGAAATTTAAGCGATCTCAAAGATTCTAACCCCGAGCAATACGTAGTCCGTTATGGGCAATATCTTGCGAAGCTTACCGAGTTGGCACAGAAATATTCGCACGTACCCGCATCGAATGGTTTAAGATCTTCTATTCAAAGAAAATATTACCGCCTCGCAGACTTTACCCGAATAAGATTAGAAAAACCCGATCAGGCGATTTCCCTTTATCAATTATCGACCATTGGCGAAGGTGACATCTTTACCCATATTATCATCGCCGACATTTATTATTTTGATCTCAATAACCCCAAAAAAGCACTTGAACATTATCAGCGATCTCTTATTAGTGCTGAAAAAGTAAAACCAAAAAGAAATGATGTCGAGGCATCGTTTTCAAAATTTAACACTTCATGGGTTAATCATGAAATTAGTTTTATTGAAACGGGAAATACCTTTAAAGGTATTCTAACCCGAGAAGACATAGGCGCTTTCACCACCTTCATTTATCTTAGTGGTGGGAATACTAACTTCGAACCCGCTTTACTGGGCGGGTCGAACATGCAAGATTCAGAAACTATAAGCCGTATGCTGAACCTCCCTCCATCACACTTTTCTTTATTTAAAGCACTCAACTATTTATCGCTCCTTGATCAGGAAAAAACTATTTTACAGTTCCTCAACAAACATGATCCGGCTGGGTTTTTGAGCGCCAGCCTTTTCAGTCTTGCTTTGTTTACCGAAGCGAAATTTTCCGCTAGCGAAAGTGAGGACAATCAATCAGAAAATCAAAACAAGAGGCATATGCAATACCCTGCATTTCGGCAGGCTGCTAAAACATTCCTCGCTTCGAGGAATGTCAGTCTTAAGCAACCCGACAAAAATAAAGACTCTCCAGAAAATACCTGGAATCTTTTAATGCGATCTCTAAAAAGCAATGACCTGGAAACGGCTTTATCTTGCCTGACGCCAGGTTTGCGAAATCGCTGGAAACCTCTGTGGTTTCAAATGACGGAAGAGGACTTAGGTCTAATGGTAGATTCTGTAAAGGGTTTCTCCCTAACAGCAAAAATTGGTGAGATTAGGGAAGCCGCTGTCATTATTACCTCAGAGGGTGAGAATTTTGGTAATTTTGTTTATTTTGTTAATGTGGGCGGTGAATGGTTAATTAAGGAAATGTAGTTCCTGGAAACTGCAAACTCAAGAAAATTGATGGGGTCGCGTCTTGCCTTTTGCCCTCAGTTAGCCAGCTCCTGAAATAATTCTTTCTGTTTAATGCCCGCTGTGGGCCGTGAGCAGAAGTCCGCTCGCAGCTTTTCAAGGTCTGATTTTTGCTAAGCAAACGTATAAATTCGAGGCTTCAATGGCGCCTTCCGGTACTGATAATAGTATTTTTACTCTGACCCGAAATATGCCATGATTTTATTTATCATGAGCAAACAAGACCGAATCAAGTGGAATCAGCGATACGCAGAGGATAGCTATCATAAAAATAACCCTGTGACCCTGGTGGAGGACTGGTTACCGAGAATACCCGTGGGAAAAGCACTGGACGTGGCCTGTGGTGCCGGGCGTAACGCTATATTTCTGGCGCAGGCCGGGTATCGGGTTGATGCGATCGATATTTCTCTCGAGGGTCTGAACCAGGCCAGGCAAAAAGCGGAGAGTCAGGGGCTAAGCGTTAACTGGGTAGAACACGACCTGGACCAGGATTTTCAGTTCGACACCGATTACGATCTGATCATCGTTCTCTGGTACGTCGATCTTGTACTCGTCACCGGGCTGTGTGGCTGCCTGGCAGCGGGGGGTTATCTTGTTTGTGAGGAACATCTGATCACCGATCTCGAGGTGATTGGCCCGACCAGCTCCAACTACC
>QNFD01000178.1 GCA_003645435.1 Gammaproteobacteria bacterium
CTACCAGTGATAATTCTATTTATCTCCCCACTGGCTGCTGATTAGCAGGTATACACCCGGAATCAAAAGGATCCCGCTCATCAAAGGCACCAGGAACTGGCCGCTGCCGATCATGATTGGCGCCAGGCCGTCAAGCCCGATGATAAGACTGCCGCTAATCACAAGGCTGCCACCCATGATGGCGCGAACATTGCGCTGATTCGCCAGGCGCATCTCTTTTTTTAGTGATTCAAGTTCTTTCGATTTCCATTCGATCTGGAGCTCGTCGTTGGCAATTTTATGCAGGGTTTTGAAGGCCAGTTGCGGCAGGTCCGGCAGGTTCTCGGCGATATAGGGCAAGTTCTTCTTCAAGCCCTTGACCAGTGCGCGCATCCCCATCTGCTCGCTCAACCAGCGTTCCAGAAATGGTTTGGCGGTATCCCAGAGGTCGAGCTGTGGGTAAAGCTGGCGCCCCAGACCCTCTATGTGCAAAAAAGTTTTTTCCAGTAATAGTAACTGGGGCTGAATTTCCATGTTAAATTCGCGCGCGGTTTGAAACAGCCGCAGCAATAATTGGCCAAAAGAAATTTCGGCCAACGGCCGTTGGAACATGGGTTCGCACACGGTTCGTATCGCGGCCTCGAAATCATCGATCCTGGTGTCGCGATCCACCCAGCCGGAATCGACGTGTAGTTCTGCGACACGGCGATAGTCACGGTTGAAAAAGGCAACGAAATTTTCTGCCAGGTAGCGCTGGTCCTGGGTTGATAGCGAGCCCATGATGCCGAAATCTACCGCGATATATTTCGGGTCTTGCGGGTTTTCCGCCGAAACAAAAATATTGCCCGGGTGCATGTCGGCATGGAAATAATTGTTCTGATACACCTGGGTAAAGAATACTTCGACCCCTTTACGTGAAAGTACCTCGAGATTGATATTTTTGGCTTTCAATTGCTCGATATCCGATACCGGGATGCCTTCGATGCGCTCCATCACCATCACGCCTGGTTTACAGTAGTCCCAGAATACCCGTGGTACGTAGAGATCACTGGAGCCTTCGAAATCGCGTCTTAATTGGCTGGCATTGGCTGCTTCCCGCACCAGGTCGAGTTCGTTGAGCAGGGTTTTTTCAAATTCCCGCACAATCTGGATCGGCTTCACCCGTTTCGCTTCCGGCCAGTAACGATCGGCCATGCGCGCCAGCACCATAAGCAGTTTAGTGTCCTGCCTGATACCCTGTTCGATACCGGGGCGCACTACCTTGACTATGACCTCATCACCATCTGGAAGCTGTGCACTGTAGACTTGAGCAATCGAAGCCGAGGCGAGTACGTTATCGTCGAATCTAGCAAATACCTGATCGATCGGTTTTCCAAGCTGCTGTTCGATAATGGCGCGGGCCTGAGGCAGGGGAAAAGGTGGCACCCGGTCGAGTAATTTTTCGAGTTCATCGACAATCTCGGTAGGCAGCAAATCTCGCCGTGTTGCCATCATTTGTCCGAATTTGATAAATATCGGTCCGAGCGATTCGATACAAAGACGTAGCCTTACTGCCTGGGATCGGGACTTGTCGCGAAACCAGTTAAATGGATTGATGAGACCTAGTAATCGTAGCGGCCTGTAAAAATGAATCGATAAAATGATTTCATCAAGTCCATAGCGGGCCAGGGTGAAATTAATCACGATGAGTCGATAAAGCGTGCTCATGACTTCCTGTCGGGTTCGCCGGAAAGGGATTGCAGCAAATGACGCAGGCGGACCTCGGCGCGCTCGACGTCCTGTTTAAGTAATGTCGCCTGTTGTTGAAACCTGTCAAATTCGACCTGGGTTGGCGTCAGGCGAACTTCTTCACGCAGGTATTCGCTGCTGGTCTGTGATAACGACCCTAAGCTCTTTCGTAGCCAGTCGCGGGCACCACGCGCCTGTTGATGGATGCGGTAAGCCAGTATATCTCCGGTATAGTGCGAGAGTGCCTCTTCCCAGTCTAAATCGAGATCGGTAAATATCTTCTGCATTTGCTGTGCCACTGAGGCATCGCCGTTGATACTGATACCTCCCTGAATTGAAGTGCTAACCTTATCGTCCTGGGTTGCGAGGTTTATGAGGGCGATTAACCGACCCGAAATAGTTGCGTCAACCGTTTTCGCGGGTTCATCCAGGCTTAATCGCATGCCCCAGCTGCCGGGGTGGCAATACAAACTCAGGTCAAGATCGGTCAGATGAATTTTGATACAGCTTCCCTGTAGCTCGCTGCAGCGAGCAAGCACCTGGTCGTCCATCGCCAGCAGCCTGTTTCCACCGATTTCGGTAAAAGCAAGCAGGGTACTGGTAATTTCAGTAAGCATATCGACTGGGAATTTGGCGAATCAGGAATTCGAACAGGTAACGAGGATCATCATCATCGTTCAATACTTGAAGGCACGGTGTAACGCAACGATGCCGCCGGACAGGTTATACACGTCGACCTCGTCGAATCCGGCTTCATCAACCATCATCGTTTTCAAAGTCTGCTGGTCTGGATGCATGCGAATCGATTCAGCCAGGTACTGATAACTGGCTCGATCGTGAGCGATCCATTCGCCCAGTTGCGGCAGTATCTTGAAAGAGTAAAAGTCGTAGGCTTTTTCTAGCGGCCGGCAAGTTGGTTTTGAGAATTCCAGCACACACAGGCGTCCGCCTGGCTTGAGGACGCGTCGCATCGAGTTGAGCGCAAGCAGCTTGTCAGTGACATTGCGCAAACCGAAGGCGATGGTAATACAATCAAAACTATTATCTTCGAACGGCAGGATCTCGGCATTGCACTGGATCGTATTGACGCGATCGATCAGGCCCTTGTCAATCACCCGATCACGCCCATGCAGTAACATCGCGGCATTGATATCGGCGAGATAAACCCGCCCGGTATCGCCTACCAGCTTTGCCTGTTTTATCGCAAGGTCACCGGTGCCACCGGCGAGGTCAAGCACCTGGTGCCCGGCCCGGATAGCACAGAGTTCGAGGGTAAATTTTTTCCACAAATGATGTACGCCGAACGACATGACATCATTCATCAGGTCGTAGTTACTGGCGACCGAATCAAAAACGCCGCCGACACGCGACTGCTTTTCGGATGCCGGAATCTCGTCAAAACCAAAATGGGTGGTGGAATCTTTTTGCACTGGACTGATCACTAACGGTTAACAGGCGAACCATAGCAGATGTACGCCAATCGGTCAGCAGATGTTAGGAGAGGAATAAACACGAGATATTCTATTAATTTGATGGGTGCAACCCATCAACTCATCTGAAAGATTCAGAATTAATCTAGACTAATCGGTTTTACGCTCGTGCCCGGCTTCTGCCAGGCGATCGAGATAGGCCTGCCATTTTAGTTCGTAATTGACGCAGAGATCATTCAGGTAATCCCAGCTGTAAATGCCGGTGTCGTGGTTATCGTCAAATACCAGGCATAGTGCATAGTGCCCTACAGGCTCGATACGTGAAATATTGACGTCCTGTTTACCAAGCTGCAGCACTTCCTGACCGGGACCATGACCCTGCACTTCGGCCGATGGTGAGTAAACGCGTAAGTATTCAGTGGGTAATTCGAAATTTGAACCATCCTCGAAACCAAGTTCAAGAACTCGTGAGACTTTATGAAAATTAATACTGGTCGGTCTTGTGTTGGACATTTACAGGGGTTCCCTAAAGAATGTACTGACTCAGGTCTTCTTCCAACGACAGTTCGCCGAGGTGTTCATTGACGTAGACGGCATCGATTTCGATGCTCTGGTCGGGCATGTCGGAGGCTTCGAAGCTGATAGATTCGAGCAACCGCTCCATCACCGTATGCAAACGCCTGGCGCCGATATTTTCCTGCTTTTCGTTAACCTGCCAGGCTACCTCGGCAATACGCGCAAGGCTATCGTCGGTAAAGGTCAGTTGGACCCCTTCGGTTGCCATCAGTGCGGTATATTGCTCGGTGAGCGAGGCATTGGGTTCGCGTAGAATGCGGATGAAATCTTTCACCGTTAGTGCCGACAGTTCGACCCGAATCGGTAGTCGACCCTGTAATTCAGGTATCAAATCGCTGGGTTTGGACAGGTGAAAAGCGCCCGAGGCGATGAACAGGATATGATCGGTTTTAATCATTCCGGCCTTTGTGGAAACCGTACAGCCCTCGACTAATGGCAATAGATCGCGCTGTACGCCCTCGCGTGAGACATCGGCACCACTGGTTTCCTGGCGTTTTGCAACCTTGTCGATTTCGTCGATAAAGACGATACCGTTTTGTTCCGCGTTCTCCAGTGCTGCCAGTTTTAATTCGTCTTCATTGATCATTTTCGACGCTTCTTCATCGGTCAATAACTTCAGGGCCTCTTCGACACGCAGCTTGCGTGTTTTCTTTTTCTGGCCACCCAGGTTCTGAAACATACCCTGCAGCTGGTTGGTCATGTCTTCCATGCCTGGCGGCGCCATGATTTCGACACCTAGCGATGGTAATTGCAGGTCTACCTCGATCTCCCTGTCATTGAGCTTGCCCTCGCGCAGCATCTTGCGAAATTTTTGGCGCGTATTGGCGGTGCTGCTGTCAGCTTCTTCACGAAATTCACTGGGGCGCGGCAACAGCACATCGAGCACCTTTTCTTCAGCCGCGTCTTCGGCACGGTGACGTACGCGGCCGACCTCGGCCTCGCGCATGCCGTTTACCGAAACATCAACAAGATCACGGATGATCGACTCAACATCGCGACCAACATAACCAACTTCGGTGAATTTAGTCGCTTCAACCTTGATGAAGGGGGCATTTGCCAGGCGTGCCAGGCGGCGCGCAATTTCGGTTTTACCAACCCCGGTAGGTCCCATCATCAATATATTTTTGGGCGTTATTTCGTTACGCAATTCCTCATTTACCTGTTGGCGGCGCCAGCGATTACGCAGCGCTATCGCAACAGCGCGCTTGGCATCGTCCTGGCCGATTATGTGGTTGTCGAGTTCTTGCGTGATTTCACGCGGCGTCATTGGAGATTGGGTTATATATTTGTTGTCCACGATTATTTCTTGGCGTAGTTAAGTTCTTCGAAATTATGATTCAGATTGGTGTAAATGCAAATCTGTCCGGCGATCTCAAGGCCCTTTTCAACTATTTCTCGCGCACTCATTTCTGTTGTGTCGAGCATTGCACGCGCCGCTGCCTGTGCATAGGCGCCACCCGAGCCGATTGCCATCAGGCTGTCCTCGGGTTCGATAACGTCACCATTACCCGAAATAATTAACGAGGCTTCCTCGTTGGCGACGCATAACAGCGCTTCGAGCCGACGCAGTGCTCTACTCGAGCGCCATTCCTTGGCCAGCTCTACCGCGGCGCGCACCATTTGGCCACCGTGTTTTTCGAGTTTTCCTTCGAATAGTTCGAATAGCAGAAAGGCGTCGGCGGTACCGCCGGCAAAGCCCGCGATTACCTGGTTTTTGTAGAGTCGGCGCACTTTTTTGGCATTGCCTTTCATGATCGTGTCGCCCATGCTGACCTGGCCGTCACCACCGATCACGACACTATCGCCGCGCCGCACGGAAAGGATTGTAGTGCCTCTATATTGATCCAAGATAATACCTCAGGTGATTACTGCCAGAGACTTTATATAAGGCTCACAGGCAAGAAATTCAAGACTTTCTTTTCGCGCGCGGGTGGGCCGAATCGTAAACTCTGGCCAGGTGCTGAAAGTCCAGGTGGGTGTAAATCTGTGTGGTGTTGATATTGGCGTGTCCCAGCAATTCCTGTACGGCGCGCAAATCACCGCTAGCCTCGAGCATATGGGTGGCAAAGGAATGCCGCAAGGCGTGTGGTGACAGCTGCTGATCGAGCGACTGTCGTTTAACCAGTGCATTTAGCCTGGCTTGTACATTCGGTGTGAAATGCGCTTACCCTGCTTGCTTAAAAACAATGCCTGCTGGTCTTCGTCCCGACAGAAATCGCGGCGAATTCTTAACCAGCGCCGAATAGCGTCGTTTGCCTTTGCGCCGATGGGCAGGTAGCGGGTCTTATTGCCCTTACCGGTAA
>QNFD01000179.1 GCA_003645435.1 Gammaproteobacteria bacterium
ATTGTCAGTGCGGTGAAAAATGCGCTGGAACAAACCCCGCCCGAACTGGGATCTGATATCGCCGAACGGGGTATTGTTTTGACAGGCGGCGGTGCGCTGTTACGTGATATCGATCGACTCATCATGGAAGAAACCGGTTTACCCGTGATTATTGCAGAGGATCCGCTTACCTGCGTTGCGCGCGGTGGTGGCAGAGTGCTGGAAATGATCGATGAACATGGTCTGGATTTTCTTGCCGTCGAATAAGGCTACGAGTCAGGTACATTTATAATCGTATTTTTGCGGAGTGGCGTATTGGTCCTGATAGCGCAATAATGGTTCGGCCTGACACGAATTATCCTTTATGAATCAACTGCAGTTCCAATTACGCGGTGCAACCATACAGGCGGTGTTGCTGGTAATCGTTTGTATCGTGCTGATGTTTGTCGATCAGCGATTCAATCACCTCGAAGTCGTTCGATCGAACATCTCACTGGTATTGTCTCCTTTACGTTATCTGGTTAGCCTGCCGGCACAAACAGGCAATTGGGTGGGTGAGTGGTTTAGCTCTTACCATGATTTGTTGAGCGAAAATAAAGGGCTAAAAGCCGATAGCAGAATAATCAATGCCAGGCTGCAAAAAATGCAGGTTTTACAGGCGGAAAACACGCGCTTGCGAAACCTGTTGGGGTCCGCCGCAAGGGTCTCCGATGAAGTTATTGTTGCCGAGTTACTCTCGGTTGATCAGAACCCCTACCGACAGTTAATTGAAATCAATAAGGGCAGCCTGGATGGTGTCGAGACAGGGCAGGCGGTTATCGATGCCTATGGCATCATGGGACAGGCAATTCACGTCAATCAAAATACCGCTACGATAATATTAATATCTGACCCCGAACATGCTATTCCGGTACAGTTTATTCGTAACGGCACACGCTCAATTGCATTCGGCAACGGTAGTACAGACCAGCTGGAACTACGTTATCTACCGGCCACCGCGGACATCAAGGTAGGTGATGAACTAGTTACCTCGGGACTTGGGGGACGATTTCCCGCTGACTATCCGGTTGCCACGGTTATCTCGATCACAGAAGACCTGGTTAATGGTTTTGTATCGGTGTTGGTAGAACCACAGGCACGACTCGATAGTAGCCGCGAAGTACTGGTAATCAAACCACGATATAGCACCCTGCCGAGATGACCAGTATTCATCCAGAGACGGGCCACCAATTTGCGTACCGGATAAATCGTCCATGTTGAAGCTGCGCTATTGGGTAATTTATCTGAGTCTCGTCGTAGGCATAATTTTAATGATCCTGCCCTTACCCGAGTGGGTACATATCTACCGTCCTCACTGGGTAGCATTGGTCCTGATTTACTGGAGCATGGCAATGCCAAACAGGGTTGGCCTGTGGACAGCCTTTTTTGCTGGTATCCTGGTCGATGTATCGCAGGGCACTCTATTCGGGCAGCACGCCATGGGATTAGTTATTGTGGTTTTTATTAATCAGAATTTTTACCAGCGAATCCGGGTTCTATCACTGGTGCAACAGGCCCTGTATGTATTTCTGCTGTTATTGATTAACCAGGTTATAACGGTCTGGATTGAAGGCTATCTGGGACGACCAACGCCGTTTGGCGCTTTTTTGGGAGCACCGGCGATCGGCATGCTGATTTGGCCATGGGTGTTTATTACGTTGCGCGATATACGGCGCAAAGCGCATTTGAATTAGGGTGGTTCGAATCAGTTATTGTCGCAGAACCTTGTTGCTATTAAGCAGTCAGGGCACTACTGCATCGAAAAAGCAGGCGGGTTAAGCGTGGATTATCAGTATATTGAGACCAGTCAACAGTTGGCTGAAGTTTGCGAAAGCATGAAAAATGCCGGTTACTGCACGATCGATACCGAATTTGTTCGAGAAAAAACCTATTACCCGGTGCTTTCACTGATTCAAATTGCCAGCGAAGCGCAGATGGCCTGTATCGATCCATTGGTGATTGAGGATTTTGAGCCCCTCATAGCGTTACTGCAACAACCGGATCTGATTAAAGTTTTTCATGCTCCAGACCAGGACCTGGAAATCCTGTATCAGCGCTTTTCCTGCATGCCAATGCCAATATTCGATACCCAGTTAGCCGCGGCTGTACTCGGTTACGACCATCAAATTGGCTATGCCGATCTGGTCAGGCAGATCACCGGGGTACAGCTTGAGAAAAAGCATACCCGTGCCAACTGGAATCGGCGCCCCCTGTCGACGGATGAAATTGACTATGCAATGGACGACGTGCGTTATCTAATACCAGTTTATCAGGCGTTAAAAAAGGAACTCGATAGCAAAAAGCGGGCCGCCTGGATCGAAAACGACCTGCTCGCGATGACCGCGGTTTCAACCTACCTGGTGGAAATGTCGGGTTTATGGAAGCGGCTAAAAGGAGTGCAGAAACTGAAGGGTGTCGAATTGCAGATTGCGAGTAATTTATGCCAGTGGCGTGAACAGATGGCGCAGCAAAAAAATCTGCCGCGGCGCTGGGTAGTAAAAGACGATGTATTGATTGATGTAGCACGACTGAAGCCGTCATTACTGGCCGATATGGACTCCCTTCGTGATCGACATGAAAAATTTTTCGCTAGACATGCGGAAACTTTTTTGCAGCTCGCACGCGATGCGCAAAACACTCCCGAGTCGGAATGGCCCAGACACGACGCCAGGAATACAATAACAATGAATCAACAGGCCCTCGGCGATTGTTTGATGGCGCTTTGCCGGGTAATTGCCGAACAAAATAAAATTGCCCTCGCCACTCTCGCCACGCGTAAAGATATTGATAGCCTGATTACCAATAGAAAAAATAGTCGGCTCTCACAGGGCTGGCGTTTTAGCATGGCCGGCGAGCACTTACTGGATTTTATTCATGGCCAGTCGGTACTCGGTGTAGAGGACGGTCGAATCGAGATCAGGCCAGGCGTGCAATAAACCACAATTTTTCGTGGTTTTTCCATTTGTATTTCGTAGTATTCTTAGTGAACCTTTGATTCCACAATCCACTTACCAGGTTATTTTAGCGACGATGAATCCAGAAAAAATCCAGCAATTAATTCAACAGGGCATGCCCGCGGCTACCGTCGAAGTAAGCGGCGGCGAGGGCAAATATGTTGCCCAGGTGATCAGTGATGAATTTGCCGAACTGAGTCTAATCAAAAGACATAAGCTGGTCTATGCCTGTGTCGGCAACGAAATTGCCTCCGGCGAATTACACGCGCTCACCATTGTCGCGAAAACCCCGGCGGAAATGCCAGCCGCATAGCTGACGAATCTGGAACGCTTGATTTTAGCTTCGCGATTCTTAATTCAGGCCTTTAACCTGTAATGAGCAGTGAGCTGATCTTTATCTGCGATCATGAATCGCTGCCTGATCCAGGGTCCTATGGTTTCAGTGTCGAACAAAACGGAGAAGCTGTCGAAGGCTTTGTGGTTAAGAGCGACTACGCTTACTTTGCTTATCGGAATTCATGTCCGCACACAGGGTCGCCGCTGGACTGGGTAGAGCATCAATTTCTCGATGCCGACGGGGCCTTAATACAGTGTGCCGTACACGATGCGCGCTTCATCATTGACAGCGGTGAATGCATATCGGGACCCTGCCATGGCGAAAGCCTGCAAAGCTTGCCGATAGTTGTCCAGGATGACGGTATATATCTGCAGGTCAGCTAGCCGCCGAGTGGAATTAATATAGCAGGTGGCCGTGACAGTCGTATTCGTCGCTGGCGGTTATGCGCACCTGGCAAAACTCTCCAATCTTCAGTTCCTGTTCAGAATCGATATAAACCAGTCCGTCAATTTCGGGGGCGTCGGCATAAGAACGGCCAACAAAACCATCTTCGGTTTTCGCCTCTATCAGTACCTTCAAATCCTGGCCTAACCGCTGGCGTAGTTTGGCCGTGCTGATAGCCTGCTGTTTTAGCATAAACTGGTCGAATCTTTGCTGTTTTATCGCATCCGGGACCTGGTCGGGCAAGTCGTTGGCAGCGGCGCCCTCAACTGGGGAATAAATGAAACATCCGACTCGATCAAGCTGTGCGGCGTCGAGAAAGTCGAGTAGTTGCTGGAAATCATCGTCGGTTTCGCCGGGGAAACCGACGATAAATGTACTGCGTATTACCAGTTGCGGGCAGAGCTCGCGCCAGCTATGAATCCTTTCCAGCACACGCTCGCGATTGCCCGGTCTTTTCATCGCCTTTAATATTTTTGGACTGGCGTGCTGAAACGGAATATCAAGGTATGGCAATATCAGGCCCGCGGCCATCAGCGGAATCACCTCGTCGACGTGCGGATAGGGATATACATAGTGCAAGCGTACCCAGATACCGAATTGCCCGAGTGCCCGGGCAAGATCAACAAAGCGGGTTTTCAATACCTGGCCCTGCCAGAATCGGGTCGCGTATTTGAGGTCAACGCCATAGGCGCTGGTATCCTGTGAAATTACCAGTATCTCTTTCACACCCGATGCTGCCAGGTATTCAGCTTCCTGCATTACCTCGTCGATTGGGCGGCTTACGAGGTCGCCTCGAAAGGATGGAATAATGCAAAAACTGCAGCGATGATTACAGCCCTCGGAAATTTTCAGATAGGCGTAATGCTGTGGTGTCAATTTAATACCCTGTTTCGGAACCAGGTCAAAAAAGGGATCATGCGGCGCCGGTAAGTGTTTATGCACAGCCTGCATCACCTCGGTTTTTGCATGTGGGCCGGTTACCGCGAGTAATTCAGGGAATTTTTGCTTAATCAGGTCTGATCTCGCACCGAGGCAGCCGGTCACTATTACCTTGCCATTTTCGTGCAGGGCCTCGTCGATAGTATCGAGTGACTCCTCGATCGCCGAGTCGATAAACCCGCAGGTATTAATAATGACTAAATCGGCTTCATCGTAATTCGGAACTATCGCGTAACCCTCGGCGCGAAGCTGTGTGATTACCTGCTCGGAATCCACCGTTGCCTTCGGGCAACCGAGACTAACGAACCCGATCTTGTGAGCAGCATTTGGCATTAGTGCGGGGCTTCCGCGTTTTTCTCAAACAATGCAGGCAGGAAATACTCACTCACCAGCAACGGTTTTTCATCGATCGTGAATAACGAGCGCCTGCCCCAGATTTGCGCGCAATCCTGAGTGTTGCCCGCGGTAGCGATGTCGAACAGGGCATCTTTTTTGGCTATGCTTGCGAGTTGCTGCTGGTTTCGTTGTAAATTCGGATTGGCAAACAAATAGGCGCCGAGCGGACGATCACCCAGAAATAGCAGCCGTCGATGCCTGCCCTTCAGGGTCTTTAGCGGGATGATCGAGCGTGCGTAAACACAAACCATGTCACCGCATAGTAACTGAACCTGTCTTAACAGGGCTGTTTGCCGGTAAGGAATACTCAAAATCCTGGCCTCATCGATTTCCGGCGTTACCCACTGTTGGCTGAGTACCCGCACGGAGAATTGACCAGGACAATACGCCATTAAACGCCTCGTTAAAGAACCCTGGTCGACAAGCCAGGAAACTACTGCCGGGTCGAGTTTTTTGGAAAAAATATCCTTAGGCCTGAACCAGGAGGAAGTGCCGGGGTGTTTCAAGTTGTTACATCGGGAAAATAAGTGAGCGCATTATCCTCGAAATCAATGCGCAGCGCAAAATACGAAATTTTGACTATATTTGTAAGGTGGATGAAACTGATAAGACATGATTTAATGGCGCAATATGAAGCAAGTGGAATACTCATGAGTAGTATCAAGACGGCACTGTTCACACTGTGCACCTTGTGCGTGATCTCGTTTTCGAGCCATGCTGAATTACAGGACCAGGGACTGAACTCGATTTTGCAAATCATCGACAAGGCTATTGATGACGTTAACATGGATAAGGAGGCCGAGGGTTACGATGAACAAGTCGTAGAAAATGCGGCCACGGCTATTGTGACGTTGTCAAAAACACTCGGCAACCTGAGTTATTCGAGGCTGCAATGCGGCCAGGCCGATGTGCTGGCGGAATTCACC
>QNFD01000180.1 GCA_003645435.1 Gammaproteobacteria bacterium
CCAGGTTAATGTTTGGGTTGCACTCCCGGCTCACCGAGGAAGGTACTTCTTACCACACTGACAACGATTACATTCGGTCAGTGGAAATGCAACCGCGCCATGGCATTGGCCGCAGTAATTACCGGACAAAATAGCAAGCATATTTACTGGATTGGCATCAACTTTCTCGATAAAAATCTTGTCGTGACAGTTTTTACAATCCAGCCATTCGGTATGCTGTCGATGCGGAAACAATACCAGCGGCATTTCACCGGTCCGTTCCATGATGATATCCATATCGATTACCTCGATTTTTGTTTCTGGAAAAATATTTGTGCGAGGCTCGATATATCCTTGCTGCAACGCCCGGTTCCACAAAACCTTGTTACCGACACTGTCAGGCGGTAGTTTTGACAGTGCTTCCGCGGGTTCCTGTAACATTTCTATCGCAGGGTTAGCCGGGTCGTGCAAGCCATCATCTTTCAGCGGCTTCCAGTTTTGTTCGGCACTCTGCAAGCCAGATGAAATGAGTAATAGCGTTAGACAAATGTAATTCTTGATAGCCATGAACCTCAACCCGGAATATAAATACCGGCACTGCGAATCGCGCGCACCAGTTGCCTGGTCGATTGTTCCAGCAAGTCGATGGCTATTTCATAAGCACCGCCTCCGGCATAGGCGTCTGCCTGTTGGCGCAATACCTTTGCCTCCGCAACAAATTCTGTGATTTGCGTTTTGCTGTAATCCGACTTTTCTTTTCCGTCGACCAGCAGTTGAATCAGCATGTTATGGGTATCATTTCGATCGATTTCATAATGATACTCCTCTTCTTTTGTTTCAAATTGCAGCGACCGTACCAGGGTTTGCCCGGCCCTGATGGACTCGATAGATACCTTTAGCAAATGGTAAGCTTTGTCTATTTCGCTACGGGCCTCCGTATTATCACCTTTGCCTAACAATTCATCGGCCCGGGCGATTAACTGGTCTAACTGATTATTGACCTTTTGTTTGCTGTCGGTTTCATTACTTTCATCAGAAATGCGGTTGAAGGCATCTCTTAATGCCATCACCGATTCTTTCCTTTGATTATAGTTATTGATATTTTTATCCTCGGTCAATGAAACCGGTGTCGCCATTTTGATAGCCTCGAACATTAACCTTGTGGACTGGTGCAACAGTTCCGCCGCATAATCATTCGCGCCCTGGTCAAATTTTTCACTGGCCTGCCGGTACAGTTCAAGCGCTTGCTGGCGTTTTTGGTTCGCCTCGCTGTTAGAACTATTGATAACTTGCCTGGCTCCGGATGATTCGTGCAAAAGCTTTGATATGTTTTGCAAGCGGCTCGCTATCGAGTCTTTTGAGGCCGCGGACTGGGCGAGACCATGGATACTAGATATCGCAATCAGCAGAAATATTTTTAAAATTAACTTAGGCATTATGGTTCATCTCAAATCGTAATCCCCAGAATCTTCAATACCGAGGTCTGTTGTTTGATTGACTTGCTCAAAGCCGAAATAGCATCGGTAACCAGACCTTCAGAATAAAAATTTTCAGCAGCTTCGAGATTTGTCATGGATTGAAAGATATAAGAATCGAGCAATTTGCGTGTCTGTATATCTACCTCCTTTTCAGCCACAGCAAGCTCGACAAGTTCCAGGTAGTGATAAAAACGCTTGTTGAGGTATTCATATTCTTCGTCGATGGTTTCAAATGCCAGATCATAGATTACCGTCTTTTCATGCAGCAACTTTTCGATCAGACTTGACTTCAAGCGATGGGCTTGTTCCAACAATGGCACTGCCCGGTCATAAGCATGCGCTTGCGCGTGACTAATTGCTTCATCGCGCAATGCGTTAACTTTGTTCAAGGCTCCCTGTAAAAACTCATTTTCCACCGCGCTCAAATCCTTCCATTGCGGCAATACAAAGGAATCGAGCTGTTCCAGTGATATTTGATATTTGCTTTTCATTCGACGAGAAACACTTAGCAACTGGGAGGCCGCACTTATATCCCTGAGCACATAATCGATGATTGCCTCTGCCTCCAAAAGCTGTCCTCTATCGAAGTATTCTTCCATTTCGAGAAAATTTACTGTTGCCCTGGCCAATATCTCTTTCGCCAGTTCGTCATCGCTATCTTGCAAACGCTGTAACATCACCGGGCTGGATAGCATGTAGTCGACCATTGCTATTTTATGCCTGAGTTGCTCAATGGATATATCTTTAGCCTGTTCACTGCCGACCGCTGCTTGCTGGGCGATGGCCAGGGTCAATGCCGATGAAAAAAGCAATAAAAAAATCAATGTCCTCATAATCCTGAACCCCTGCCCTAGTTGGATTGTTTACCCTCGGCCGCTGCCTTCAAAGTTTTTTGTTTGGAATGACACCTGCGGCACTCCGAAACCGGAAACGCTACCTTGCCATGACAAACACCGCATTGCTGACCCAGTAAAATGGAAGCCATGGATATCTGGTTAGCGCCTTTTTGCGGAATAAAAATAGCGGGATGACAATTAGAACAATCCAGCCACTCAGTATGCTGTTTATGCGGATAAACTACATCCGGCATCGAGCCTTTGACTTCACGCACGATATTTAAATCCATTACAATTGGTTTCACCTGGTCATCCAGGCGATCATAGCGTGGTGAAATTTCATTATTATCCAACGCTTTGACCCAGTCCACCCGGTTCCCGGACTTCGACCAACTCAGTGTCTCGAATGCCTGCTTCGGTTTCTGCAGCATGTATGTACCTCCATTGTCGGGATCATGAATCCCGTCTTCAGCCGGGGGCAGGTTCCATTCGTCTGCCGATTTCATCAATCGATTAAAACTGTTAACGCTACTCTTTCTGGTCTGCTGGGTGGTTAGCTTGTTGACCGATTTTTTTTGCTGTGCCGCCTTGTCTGCTGCCTGTTTTGCAACTGAAGTTTGCTGATATCGATCGAGGCCGGAATTGGCTAATATATACTTAATTGCAATTTCAATTTCTTTATCCTCAATCTTCGGATTACCGCCTTTTGCCGGCATGTTCTTGTAGCCTTTTAACGCATGCGTTAGCAGGACTTGAAAACCCTGCCGTTCGCGCTTACTCCAGTCTTGTTCGTCGCCAATTTTCGGCGCATTCAAAACACCGCTGGCATGGCATCCGGCACACGACACGTCGTAAACCTGCTTTCCCGAACGAACTTCAGCCGCGGTAATAACACTGTTAGTAGCTAACAGAACGAGCACCGCAACTGAAATCGTGTTGGCAAAACTGCGCGCAGGGGGCATCAACCTGGAATTCTGCGATTTCATTGCGCACTTCCTGTTTTCTTCTTGCCCGATCCGGCAAATAATTTGTAGGTCGTGCTTTCATGTACCTGTGTCGGCGCCCCCGGCTTACCGGTATGACAAAGATCACAATTTTCGACCGCCCAGGCCACTTCGCCGTTATGGCAGGCGCCACAGTATTCACCGTCGATTATCTTGAGCATATTGATTTCATTGCCGCCTGCTTCGAATTTGAACCCGAGGTCAGCGTGACAGACCTTGCATCTGAACCGGATACGATGAAACCAGTGTGGGAAAACCACCGGGCGCATTCCTGCGGCTTCCGAGTAATTGTTGATTAAAACATCACCGTATTCAGCATTCGCCACAACGGGCGAAACCAATAGTATGAAAATCAATATGATCAAATTATTTGCTCTACTTTTAAACACTGAATACTCCCATAGTTTCACCGGTCACCAAATGTCCGCGTTAATTGAAATCTCAATAATCGATCGTAATTAGCGCCGATTTTAATAAAATCGAGATTAACGCTTAGCTCGAGTTTCCCAATTCGATAATCTAATGAATTTTCCCAGGTTTGTAAGTTTCGAGAGCTCTCGTTTAGCGCTGATGAAACTTGCTCGCTTTCAGATTGCTGCCGATTTAAGCGGAGGTCTGACTCGAAATCCAGACGCGGTACCTGAAATACATTGAGTTGCGAAAATATAAGTTGACCATTGACTAAGGTTCTGCTGCTTCGAGTAGGACCATCTTTCTGCTTTGTACCTTGTAATGTGATATTTCCCGATAATCGTGTATAACGACTGAAGCGTAAAAGGCCCAAATACTGTAAATTGACCAGTTGAAACACCCTTTCCTGTTGCTGCTGCGAGCGCGAATCACTGATCGTAAAACGGATTGTCGATTGAACATCGATCAAGGAATCGCTCCACGTGAGTGTATAAGAATTGTTAAGCCTTTTATTGTCGTCCCCTGACGTTTGCAAGGTGTACCCGAATGATTGGGAGAAACTCGAATTCAGTTGATACTTACCCGGAACAGAAAAATCATTGCTTAACGAATGGTTAAATTGATTATTCAATAACCTTGATGAGGAGGTATCACCGTGTTGATTAACAAAGCTGGATCCTATAGACCACCCATAATCCCCGACCCCGGTAAAATAAATACCGGGGGCATAACTGAACCCGATCGATTCAGTGCCGATAAAAAGTTGCTGATTCGCCGATTCCTGGAAATTGGCGTTGATAGCCTGCCGGAAAAACAGGTTATCGGTGTGACGATAGAGCAATCCCTGGTTAATATTAGCAATCAAATTATCAGTTTCGCGTAATTCATCTCCCACTGTTAAACCCGCGTCTTGCTGGCGAAGTAGCAAGTCAGACAGGCGCAGGTTTCCTGTCAGGTTGATATCTTTTCTGTTTTCAGGTTGCCAGGATAAAAAGCTGTTAATTTGAGCGGTTTTAGCCTGGGAGATAGATTGCCTAAAACCGCTCTCAACCCGTGAAGTTGACACCAGGCTTTCGAGCGTGTAATTCCTTCTGGGGCTATAAGAGTGCAGACCCGTCAACGAAAAACTATCAACATGCTCACTTTGTACCACGTTATCGGCTGAGTCGAATTGAATATCCGAGTCAAAGGAATGATTGCGATAATTATGATCACTGGAAAATGTCAGGCGCTGTCGCTCGAACTTGTCCAAATCACTATTTTCTCGTGTTTTATTAGAATAATCGGCTAGAAAATGATGCGTTCCATCCAGGCTTCGAAATTGCTGCCTGATGCCATACTCGCTGGTGGTTTGGTCCTTATCAAATGAAGTGGTCTCGAGTTGGTCTCGATTCCGATTATAATACAACCCGAACGGGAAACGGCTGGTAGGAAACAAGTCGAAGTTAAGATCTCCCGAGGAAAATTTATTTTTTGCCGATTGCTGTTCGCTGGTTTTAGCCTGGTCAACGGCCAGGCTCAGACCACCATTCACCTGTGCAAACCAGGGGCGCCAGATATAACTGCTCGCATTAATGGTACCTATATTGAGCCAGTTCGAAGCGGTGGTTTCACCTCCGTTAAATTCTCGTTTTCGGTAAGTACTGGTTATATCACCCCAAACACGCACCGGGAGGTTTGTATTAGACCGGGCTCCGATATTAGACTGGGCTAGTGCAGGTACATTGGTCACAAGCATCACGATTAAGACCAGCATAAATACCGGCTTTATCTCTAATGGAAAGAAATACACGGTTACTCATGGTCATTTTGAACAAATAACCGCTCATTGACATATATGCTTGTCGAGGCCTTCAAAGCATGTACATAGCTTTCCCAGGCTTTATCTTGTAGCTCCCGGTACAGTAACTCCGCCGCCCTTTGCCTGACTTCATCGAATGGCTTGAGCTTTTGCGGCTGTACACCGTTCATTCGAAACAGGATGACGCCTTCGAGTACCCCGAGCGGATCACTGATTTCGCCTATCGCCAGCGCCACTACTTTTTCCTGCACATTCGGATCCAGCAGCATTCCCTGGTGCAAATATCCCAGGTCTCCGCCATTGTCCGCGCTGGCATGACCCGAATACTGTTTCGCCATCATCGAAAAGTCTTCGCCGTTATCGGCGCGAAACTTTAACTGTTGGGCAAGCTCGAATGCCGCGGTCCAGGTTTCCTGGTCGGCCGAGGGTGCGACCGCGATCAGGATGACCGAACTCCATATGCGTTCGGGTTCGGTGAATTTCTGCGCGTGCTGCTGATAATA
>QNFD01000181.1 GCA_003645435.1 Gammaproteobacteria bacterium
AGGATATTGGCGTTGCGAAGATCTGGTACAAGGATGAATCTCAACGCTTTCATTTGAAAAGTTTCAAGGCGCTCGGTGGAGCCTATGCGGTGGCGCGCCAGTTACAGGCCAGGGTAGCCGAGGTGACGGGTGTAGTACCGGGCATCCAGGACATACTCGATCACAAGTTCGACGATATCCTGCGCCAGTTAGTGATCAGTTGTGCGACCGATGGTAATCATGGACGCTCGGTGGCCTGGGGTTGCCAGATGTTTGGTTGCCAGTGCGTGATTTACATACATCGCGATGTATCCATTGCGCGGGCGCAGGCCATGGAAGCATTGGGTGCAAAAGTCATACGCATTACCGGTAACTACGATGAATCGGTGAAACAGGCGGATAGCGATGCAAAACAATTGGGGCGCATCATTGTCTCCGACACTAGCTATGAGGGTTACATGGAAATCCCCAAGGACGTGGCACTCGGTTATACGGTCTTGTTGTCCGAATCGATAGAACAAATGGATAGCGAAATACCGACACATGTGTTTATCCAGGGTGGCGTTGGCGGTGTCGCATCGGCTGTTTGCGCTTATTTCTGGGAACTATGGGGGGAGCGGCGGCCGCGTTTAATTATTGTTGAACCCGAGAAAGCCAATTGTCTACAGGAGAGCGCGCGTGCCGGGTCTCCAGTGACAGTCGAAGGTGATCTCGACACTTTAATGGCGGGGCTCGCCTGCGGTGAAGTGTCGATCCTGGCCTGGGATATTTTAAGTATCGGCGCTAACGATTTCCTCACTGTAAATGAAGAAACCGTCCCTCTCACCATGCAATTACTGGCACTGGGCTTCGACGGCGATCCACCGATCGAAGCGGGTGAATCGGCTGTCGGCGGATTAGCGGCTCTGATTAGCGCGCAAAATAACCCGGAGTACGCACAAGCGCTCGGCCTCGATGAAAACAGCCGGATATATATCCTCGGTACCGAAGGTGCGACTGACCCTGAACTCTACCAACAACTAATTTCGACAAAGTAGTAAATTAATTGTGCTACGTCCCCAATAAATTTTAGCTTAGGAGTAAAGGAATATGTCTACTCAAATTTCAAACGATGAAAAACAGGAAAATCAAAAGATATTCATCGTTAATTCGATAGAGGCCACCGTGCGTATCGGCCTGGTAGTACTGGTGATTTATCTATGTCTGGATATTATCCGGCCCTTTTTCGTGCCCATATTATGGGGTTTGATCATTGCGACTTCGCTTTACCCGATTCAGAAATGGTTGACCGCTAAACTGGGTAACCGAGACCGGATATCGGCCTTTCTGATTACCTTTACTGGACTGGGATTGCTAATTTCTATCTCAATCGGCTTTTCCAGCGCCTTGATTTTGAACTTGAAGGTCTTTTCCAAAAAATTTACCCTCGGCGAAAATATAATACCGGCGCCACCGGAATCTATTCAGGATTGGCCTCTTATCGGCGACCCACTCTATACATTCTGGCTAAGAGCTACTCAGGACATAGATGCGGTTTTGATCCAGTTTGCACCGCAACTCGCCAAATTCGGTGAATCACTGCTGGCTTCGGTTGGCGCCATGGGGGTTGGATTCTTCCAGTTTGTTGTAGCGATTATTATCTCAGGAGTCGTGCTCGCCAATGCCGAGATTAGTAAAGATTTTAGCGTGCGATTGATGACGCGGCTGGTGGGTGATAACGGCCCGGCTTATGCCGATATTTCGGGTAAGATTGTGAGTGGTGTCACCCAGGGAATTCTCGGTGTGTCATTACTGCAAAGTTCGCTGGCACTGGCTGGGTTTGTGATGATGGACGTGCCGGCAGCCGCTGTATGGGCCTTGTTATGCCTGATACTGGGGGTGGTACAGATTGGCGCGGCACCGGTTATATTCGGTGTTGCTATCTATGTATTTGTCACCAACGACAGCACCCTGACAAGCGTCTTATTCATGGCCTGGAGCCTGGTCGTGGGTGTCATGGATAACATATTAAAACCACTGGTGATGGGTAGAGGCATCAATGTACCGACCGTGGTCATATTTCTCGGCGCTATCGGCGGTTTTGTGACCTCGGGCATCATTGGGCTATTTACCGGCGCCGTTATTCTTGTTATTGGCTATACATTGTTTCAGGCCTGGCTTGCCGATTCGCTCGATTTACCGGCCCCAGATGACAGCACGGAGTAGGATCCCACCATGCTTGTACCCGAACGCGGCTTCCCGCAATCAGAGTTTGAACAACGTACCGCCCGTGCGCTGGCGATGATGGCGGCGCTGGAAGTCGACGCCATATTGCTCACCACCGAGCCCAACGTGCGATATTTCAGCGGATTTTTTACCCAGTTCTGGCTGAGCCCTACGCGTCCCTGGTTCCTTTTGGTGCCATTGCAGGGCAAGCCGATCGCGGTGATACCAACTATTGGCATGGTTGGTATGCTCGATACCTGGATCGACGACGTTCGCTGCTGGTCATCGCCGCAACCGGGCGATGACGGTATTTCCCTGCTGACCAGCACGATACAGGAACTACCGGCACGATATGGTCGTATAGGTGTTTCTCTAGGTGCCGAAAGTCATCTGCGCATGCCTGCCCAGGATTTCCAGGTTCTCAGAGATAAGCTGGCAGCTACCGAGGTCGTCGATTGCAGCCGTTTACTACTCGAGCTATGCAGCATTAAGTCAGATGCCGAGGTGGAAAAGATTAAATATGTTTGCGAGCTGACATCGGACAGCTTTCACGCCCTGCCCGAATTCGCCAGTGTCGGCGACAGCGAACGTGAAATTGTGCGGTCGATGCGTATGGATTTGCTCAAACGCGGCGCCGATAACACGCCATACATCGTGTCGGCCTCAGGACCGGATGGTTATGACAACATCATCATGGGACCGACCGATCGTAAGCTCGAAAATGGCGACCTGTTAATCATCGATACCGGTACTGTCTTCGATGGCTATTATTGCGATTTCGACCGTAATTTTGCCTTTGGCCATGCCTCGGACAAAACTAAACGAGCTTACGAAACCGTTTTCAAGTCGACCGATGCCGGTTTTGAGGCGGCCAGGCCAGGCGCTACTACAAGCGATTTATGGCGGGCGATGTGGTCAGTACTCGAGGCTGGCGGCGCTGAGGGCAATGATGTTGGTCGTATGGGACATGGGCTTGGCGCGCAACTTACCGAATGGCCTTCCATTACTGCCACCGATAGTACTGAACTCAGGCCCGGCATGATCATGACCCTGGAACCGGGTATGAGTTATGACAATGGCAAGCAAATGGTTCACGAGGAAAATATTCTAATCACCGGATCGGGTGCTATCATGTTATCCAAACGCGCGGCAGCTGAATTGCCCATAGTGATTTGATAGAAATGACCCGATCGCAAATTATCGAACACGATTTTACCCTCGACACGATAGCGCCCGCTGGTCGCATCGGTCTGATCGCACTGGCGACCGATTTTAATTCCGAGCAGGACTTACGCCGCATGTATCCCGGAGGCGTCGAGGTATTCACCAACCGTGTCCTCAACGCTAATCCCGTGACACTACAGAATTTACGCAATATGGCGGGTGATATCAGCCGTGCCGCGGGCGGCATACTGCCTGGCTTTACGCTTGACGCGATGATTTACGGTTGTACCTCGGGCACAGTCGCGAATGGCGCCGAGAAAATTCAGGCACTGATACAGGAAAGCTGCCCCGGGGTCCCGGTAACCAATCCGGTGACCGCCGCACTGGCCGCGTTTGCGCATTTTGGCGCACAGCGCATATCGGTACTAACACCCTATATCGAAGAGGTTAACCTTGAAATGGCGGCCTGGTTCGAACAACATGGTATCGAGGTGATTAATATCACCGGTCTCGGCTACGACAGTGATATCGACATGACAGGGATTCCACCACAGGAAATTGCCAAAGCCGCGAGCAGAGTTTGCGACCCTGACGCCGATTTATTGTTTATATCCTGCACTGCGATCCGCGCCTCGATGGTTATCGAGCAGATAGAAGCGGCCATTGGCAAGCCGGTAGTTAGCAGCAACCAGGCCCTGGTATGGCATAGCCTGGGACTGGTCGGTTGCGAACTGCCTGTCACTGGTTACGGGTCCCTGTTTGATCCAATCTCAACTATGATATCTACGACAGGAATTTGATCAAGGGCATTGCTTTCTGGGTTCAACTGGTGGAAAGCCAGCCTGCCTGAACCTCGTGGTTATTTTTTAGTCTGATTCATACCTTTATGCGGGAACCAAATTTAATGATGGAAAAAATAAAATTACTCAGCCACCAAAAACTCTACTGGATGCTGTTATTCGTGCTCGGTCTGGGGTTGGAGGCATCGGCTTTGTTTTATCAGTATGTGCTCGGTGAGTGGCCCTGTGTACTCTGCATACATGTTCGTATCTGGGTACTCGGTTTCACCCTGGTGGCGCTGATCGCGCTGTTTGCCGGTAGTAATCGATGGCTGCAAAGAGGCCTTCATCTGGTCAACAGCGTCATCATGCTTGGTTTTGCCGAACGTAGCTGGCAAACCCTGGCGGTAGAGCGTGGCTGGGTATTCGGCGACTGCAACATGGAGTCCGGCCTGCCGCCCTGGTTTGCGCTCGACAAATGGTTCCCGGCGATGTTCGAAGTACAGACAGCCTGCGGTTATACACCAGTGATAATTTTTAATATCACCATGGCCGAAATCTTACTCGCCTTATCCAGCATGTTGTTGCTGGTGAGCCTGCTCATGCTGACCGTCAGTTGTTGCTCATCGCAGGAGTCGGCTTAACTCCCGTGTACCCCGCTCGATTTGACTAGTTGAGCACGCAGAATATTCTGATAGTTACGAATGCGTTGCACGTACACTACCGGTCCCTCAGTACCAGGAGTTCGCCATTGCGTTCGATAGTGTCTAGCCAGTCGTCTATCGCGTCAGCGAGCACGGTCCATTCGGGGGAAAGCATCCAGGCCAGCGATTGGTCTTTCTCGATAGTGAATGCGGTCTGCAGTTCCGGATAAAACTGCCGCAACTGCAATGAAAAAAAGCGCCCGGAATGGAGTAAGATTTGCTTTATTCTCGACAGCCAGTTCGCCAGTACAACTTTCCTCATTGAGTCACTTTTAACAATCCACAATGTAATAAATTGTGGTTATAATGAAACTACCTCAATCGGTACGATATATCTACATATGGCATCAAAACTCGGCTCGGCACTCATATCGAATTTCCTGGGACAATCACCAGCGTGGTATAAACAGCTAATACTTGCCTTTCTAATCATCAACCCCATCGTCTTCGCTATTAACCCATTTGTTGCCGGCTGGGTGTTGATTATCGAATTTATCCTGACTCTGGCAATGGCGCTTAAATGCTATCCATTACAGCCGGGTGGATTACTCGCAATTCAGGCGGTTATTATTGGCATGGCTTCACCTGAATCGGTTTATCGTGAAACCGTCGGCAACATTGATGTGATTTTGTTATTAATGTTCATGGTTGCCGGCATTTATTTCATGCGCGAATTACTTTTGTTTACCTTCACGCGAATACTTTTATCGATCAAGTCAAAGGCGTTGTTGGCATTTTTATTTAGTTTTACCGCTGCCTTCCTGAGTGCTTTTCTGGACGCGCTCACCGTAACCGCGGTTTTAATAACGGTTGCGGTTGGTTTTTATTCGGTATATCACAAGGTCGCGTCAGGCAAGAAGTTTCACGAGGACCATGATTACAGTGGCGATCAGGACGTTCACGAGTTCCATCGCGAGGAGCTAGAGCAGTTTCGTTCGTTTCTGCGCAGTTTGATTATGCACGGTGCGGTTGGAACCGCACTCGGTGGCGTCTGTACGCTGGTCGGTGAACCACAGAACCTGTTAATTGCCGAACGCGCAGGCTGGAATTTTATCGAATTTTTCCTCCGTATGGCTCCCGTGACCATGCCGGTTTTGTTTTTTGGCCTGATTACCAGTGTATTACTCGAAAAACTCAAATGGTTTGGGTATGGCGCCC
>QNFD01000182.1 GCA_003645435.1 Gammaproteobacteria bacterium
CATCTGTGGTACATGCAGAGTCCAGGCCCAGGGCGTCGGTAGCGGCCCCCATCAAAATCTGTTTGCTGATAGCAAGGTCTTTCCAGACCTGCAGTTGAATATCATTATCGCTTTGGTTCACTGTTTACCTCGTAGTTAAAAAATGTTGGTGGTCTAAAATTTTGGCGACACACTCTACCATAATAATACCCTTAATACTCTAAGTCCCGACAAAAAATTTGGTGCGGAACGCGGGTCCAGGAAATTACCAGGAGGTTTAGTCTGGCCGCACTTAAATAGGTTCTTTTTTTGTTATTTCAAGACAACTAATGTAATGGCTGGCTGTCATTAAATGGTTTGTCATAACAGCATTACAAGGGGATAGACATGCGGTAGAATCGCATCTTTTTCAACCGTGGGCAAATAATTTTGGAAACCAACCAGATTACTCAGCAAATCGATGACCTGCAATCGCGCATTGATTCGCTACGGGGGTATCTTTGACTACGATCAGAAAAAAGAAAAACTGGAAGAAGTGTATCTCGAGCTCGAAAATCCGGATATTTGGAGCGAGCCTGAGAAGGCCCAGCAGTTAGGTAAGGAAAAAGCCGGCCTCGAGGCTGTGGTGAATGGCCTTGATCAAAGCAGTGGCGCCATCGGGGACGCCGCCGAGTTATTGGAACTGGCAATCAGCGAGGACGATGTTTCGACTGCTGAAGAGATTGTTAGCGACCTGGACAAGATCGAAGCAATCATTGCGAAACTGGAATTTCGTCGTATGTTTTCCGGTGAAATGGACGAATCTAACGCTTTCCTCGACATTCAGTCCGGTTCGGGCGGGACCGAGGCCCAGGACTGGGCCAATATGATACTACGGATGTACTTGCGCTGGGGAGAAGCGAAGGGCTTTAAGACCGAGTTAATCGAGGTCTCCGACGGTGACGTCGCCGGTATCAAGAGTGCGACGGTACGCTTCGAAGGGCCTTATGCCTATGGCTGGTTGCGTACCGAAACCGGGGTACACCGGCTCGTGCGAAAATCACCTTTCGATTCGGGTAATCGCCGACACACGTCGTTTGCGGCGGCTTTTGTCTCACCGGAGGTAGACGATGATATCGATATCGATATCGACCCATCTGATTTACGTATCGATGTGTATCGTGCCAGCGGTGCCGGCGGCCAACATGTTAATCGGACCGAATCGGCAGTCCGGATTACGCATTTGCCAACCAACGTCGTAGTGCAGTGTCAAAACGATCGGTCACAACACAAGAACAAGGCAACCGCGATGAAACAGCTCAAGGCTAAACTATACGAATTAGAGGTCCAGACACGAAACGCGAAGGCCCAGAATGTCGAGGATGCCAAGTCCGATATTGGATGGGGCAGTCAAATACGATCCTATGTGCTGGACCAGTCTCGGATCAAAGATTTACGTACCGGCGTGGAAACCGGTAATACACAGGCAGTGCTCGATGGCGCACTGGACCAATTTATAGAGGCGAGCCTGAAAAGCGGCCAATAAACACGGGTAATCTGAAATGAACGAAATAACAGGCGGTGATGACGAAGGCGGCCAATCTCCGGAAGACGAAAATCGCTACATCGCCCAGCGGCGAGACAAATTATCGCAGTTGAGAGAGCAGGGGCAGGCTTTTCCCAATCATTTTAAACGAGGCGATTTTGCCCGCAGTCTTCAAGATGAATATGGCGATGTGTCGCGCGAACAACTCGAACAAAAATCGATTAAGGTTAGCCTGGCTGGACGCATGATGTTCAAGCGTGTAATGGGTAAGGCGAGCTTTGCCCAGCTCCAGGATATGAGCGCTACCATGCAAATTTTTGTCCAGCGTGATGCCATCGGAGAAGATGCCTACGAGGCTTTCAAGCATAGTGATATCGGTGATATCTATGGTGTTACCGGCGTATTGTTTCAAACCAGGACCGGTGAATTGACGATCAAGGTTAAAACCCTGGAATTGTTAACCAAATCACTACGCCCGCTTCCCGAAAAATTTCATGGCCTCACCGATCAGGAGCAAAAATACCGGCAGCGTTACATAGACCTGATCATGAATGAAGATTCACGACGTGTTTTCGCTATGCGTAGCCAGATCATCAGTTTCATGCGTCAGTATTTAACTGATGCGGGATTTATCGAAGTTGAAACACCGATGATGCAGGTCATTCCTGGCGGGGCGACCGCGCGGCCATTTATCACCCATCACAATGCGCTGGATATGGATCTCTATTTACGCGTAGCGCCCGAGCTGTATCTAAAACGCCTGGTAGTCGGTGGTATCGAACAGGTATTTGAGATAAATCGTAATTTCCGTAACGAAGGATTGTCGACACGACACAATCCTGAATTTACCATGCTCGAGTTTTACCAGGCTTATTCGGATTATCACCAGCTAATGGATTTAACCGAGGACATGGTGCGCCGACTGGCAATATCGGTAACTGGTGATTCGATCTTGAGCTACCAGGGCGATAGCTTTGATTTGGGAAAGCCATTTCAACGCATGACGGTCGTCGAGTCGATATTGAAATTTAACCCTGATCTCGATGCAATCGAACTCGATTCACTCGATTACTGTCGCGATGCTGCCAAAAAACTGGGAATCGCGGTCGAATCCAGTTGGGGTATCGGAAGATTGCATATCGAAATATTTGAAGAAACGGTCGAGCACCAGCTAATGCAGCCCGTTTTTATAACCGCTTACCCGACTGAAGTTTCACCACTGTCGAGGAAAAATGACGATAATCCCCTGGTAACCGATCGCTTTGAGTTTTTCATCGGAGGACGTGAACTGGCGAACGGTTTCTCGGAACTCAATGATCCTGAAGACCAGGCCGAACGTTTTCGGCAACAGGTCGAAGAGAGGGAATCCGGTGATCATGAAGCCATGCACTACGATGCAGACTATATACGTGCGTTGGAATATGGGCTGCCGCCAACGGCGGGCGAGGGTATCGGAATCGATCGCCTCGTAATGCTATTGACTGACTCGCCTAGTATTCGGGATGTTATTTTGTTTCCGCATATGCGGGCGGAGTAGGGAACAGGGAATTAGTCGTTTAGGCATATTTTCTCCTTCTCCTTGAGGGAAAGGCCGAACCGCTCCAATTTCCGAGGCTAGCTCGGGAGGAAATCTACAAAACCGTGTTTTTCAGGGATGAAAAACCCGAGCCCCCATGGAAGGGTTTACGGCGTGTTTTGTGGGTTTTCACCCGAGCTAGCTTTGCCAATCTCAAATTTATCCCCTCATCCCTGCCTTCTCCCCAAAGGGGAGAAGGAGAAAACATGATCAAATAACTTTATTACTCCGATCCAGGCAAGGAAAGAACTATTTGAAATTTATCCAGTTAGATAGGTAATTCTAATAAATCAGCCCGCTACTCACTCAAAGGTTTAGCCGTCGATAAACCAAGAATCTCCCAATCCTGCATGCCGCCCCGATACCACTTTATTTTATGCGCGGGATATCCAAATTTAAGCAGGGTCTTAATGTTACTGGGAGATTGTCCACACCACATGCCATTGCAGAACATGACCAGAGTTTTGGCGCCGCTAAAGTCCCACAATCCTTCGAGATTTTTAGCGTTAAAGCGTTCCTCGAGTATTTCGCCAATCGATATCGGGTCGGCTCCCCTGGCCGGGTTGAGGTTGGTCCAGGGAATGTTGACCGCGCCGGGAATGGTTCCCTTGGCTGCCCAGTCAGAGGTCCGGGAATCAATGACGAGCACTGTTTCATCGCCTTCGGCGATCATCTTTAAATAATTGAGTACTTCGAGCTCAGCGATGGTTTCGACACCCGGCGCCAGGGTTGAAGGCTGAATGCAAAATGGTGGGCATTTTCTCGATGTCTTGGCGAACGCGGGGTTGACCGTATTTTTCTGGTTCTGATTACGAATGATTTTGATTTTCTTTTCACCGTGTATGACGGTGACGCTATCTATGCTTGGAGTTATGTTCACCTCAGCGGCGTTAGCCAGGCTATTGATCGCGAGCGCAATAGTAGCTGTCCCGAAAAGAATAATTTTTAATAATTTCATTATTTGTGCTCCTCTGATCCGTGAAACCCCTGGTTAGTGCTGCAGTTGAGGTCCATCGGTTATAATTTTAATCTGCCAGCTTCTTAACTACACTAGCATAAAACATGTAAGCCGCCTGCGGAAACTACTTTGGCATAATCAGCGTATTCATATCGATCGAATGCAAAACGATCTCATATTCAAAATAAACCCGGAAACCGCCATAAACCCATTCACTAATCGGTGGCTCACCAATTGCGTCATAGCGCTGAATCGGCTCACCAAATTCCGCTAGTACCGATTCCATTTTCACGCCACGTACAGGCATGGCCTGCATCTGGTCGGATGTGGTGTGCCCGGGAATGGCTACGGTTTCAGCAGTAGCCGATTGCATGACCAGTGCTAACATCATCGCGATGATATAAATTCCGTTACGCATATTTTCTGTCTCCTGATATATCTCATCAAGTCGATCATCATCAGGACCTGAATGGGCCATCGATCGGTATGCTAATAACTATAGCACGGCAATTTTCATAGGCAAATTTAGCTTAACCTGGAGATACATTATTTTAAAAGCGTTGCAGGGTCGTTCTCCGGTGGAGACAAGATTGCATTCATGGTTTAATCCCCCGCATGAATTTACCGTTGGAACTGTTTATTGGTCTTCGTTATACAAGGGCCAAGCGACGCAATCATTTTATCTCCTTTATTTCGCTTATTTCGATGCTCGGCATCGCCCTCGGCGTGATGGCGCTAATCGTGGTGTTGTCGGTGATGAATGGTTTCGAGAAGGAACTCAGAGGGCGCATACTGGGAATGGTCTCGCATGTTACGGTGAGTAGTTTTGATCGACGCTTAAAGAATTGGCAGTCGCTCGGCGAGCGACTTAAAACTCATGAGTCGGTTGTTGGCGCGGCCCCTTATATCGAAGCCGAAGCGATGCTTGCTAATTTATCATCGGTGAGTGGGGCATTGGTGCGCGGCATAGACCCGGAATATGAGGATCAGGTGTCCAAAATTCACCAGCATATGACTTTTGGCAAACTCACCGATCTCAAGCCCGGTGCTTACGGTATTGTGCTGGGTACCGGTCTGGCTAACACCCTGGATGTGGTACCGGGTGACCGGATTACGATGATTACGCCGCAGTCTACCGCTTCGCCAATAGGATTTTTACCGCGCTTACGGCGATTCGAGGTAGTTGGATTATTTGAAATCGGGGTTTACGAATACGATCGCAGCAGCGCTATTGTTCATAACGATGATGCGAGTAAATTGTTTCGACTGGGTGGAGATGTGAGTGGATTGCGACTGCGCCTGGCCGATATGGACGATGCACCGTTGATTCGCGGTGAATTGAGGGATTTGGCAGGTCTGGAGTACTGGGTATCGGACTGGACCCTGCGGCATCGAAACTATTTCAAGGCGGTGAAAACGGAAAAAACGGTGATGTTTATTATCCTGTCGTTAATCGTCGCCGTGGCCGCATTCAATATCGTATCGACCCTGGTAATGGTGGTTACCGACAAGCAATCGGATATAGCGATATTACGCACTATCGGAGTATCACCAATGTCAATCATGTGGGTGTTTATGGTACAGGGGACATTGATCGGAGTAGTGGGCACCTTGCTGGGACTGGGAAGCGGGGTGCTAATAGCTTCCTATATTGATGTCATTATTCCGGCATTGGAACAGTTTTTTCAAACCCAGTTTTTACCAACAGGGGTTTACCCGATTACTGAATTACCGTCCGATATGCAGCAGTCAGATGTTATCAAGATATCACTGCTATCTTTTATCATATCAATAATCGCGACCCTGTACCCGGCGCTAAGAGCCGCAAAGACCAGGCCGGCCGAAGCACTCAGTTATGAATAGTGATGTTCGGCGCAAAGGGAAGTCGGCCCGATGACTGACTTGGTAATCACTGCCACTGGCCTGGTTAAGACATTTCACCAGGG
>QNFD01000183.1 GCA_003645435.1 Gammaproteobacteria bacterium
ACTATCGATGCGGACAGGGTTTTGCTGGCAACCAATGCCTGGGCCGCGGGGCACAAAAAAATCAATACCCGGGTTGCCGCAATTCGCGATCGAATCGTGATGAGCGAACCGCTCACCGCGGAACAAATGGAAAAAGTCGGTTGGAACAACAGACAGGGTATCTACGATACACGTACCCAGCTTAATTACATGCGCCTGACCGCGGACAATCGAATTCTGTTTGGCGGCAGGCTGAGCTACTTTTTCGGCAACAATACAGACCCTGCCCTCGATAAGACGCCCGAGCCCTACATCCGCCTGCTGGGATCTTTCTACCGAACCTTCCCACAGTTAAAAGACGAGATCAGATTCTCACATGCCTGGAGTGGACCTATTGGCCTGACCACTCGAATGGCGGTGCATTACCAGCGTTATCACGGCGGCAAGATGGTATACGCGGGTGGCTACTCCGGATTTGGCGTCACTGCAACTCGTTTTGGTGCTCGCGTGGGGCTAGCGGTACTCGATGGTGTCGATATTCCTGAAACCCGAATGACATTTGCCCAAACCTTACCCAATTACATCCCCCCTGAACCGTTTCGCTGGATCGGTGCAAAAATTACCATGTATGCGCTGGACACTATAGATGAAAAAGGCGGGTGGCGAATACCATGGATAAAGATGGTCCAGTGGATGGGGTTTCCTGTTACCCAGTGATGTTTGGTGATTAGCTTGTCGTGCTCCTGCTTGATCAGTATCGGAATACCCTCAGCCAGGTATCGGCTTTCGATGAACAAGCAGTTCCCTTTGCAGCGTAGCAGCAGATCTTAGTCGAATAACCAAATCCAAATCCACAAACCAATGCGGTTTGGCGACGATTATGATGATCGGTTAAGTGATTAAATTGCACTCCTTTTACTATTTTGATATATATCATACTTGTTGCATCGATCAAAGGGTAAGATAACATGCGGGGATGGATGCAATTTCAGTACTGATTAACGATACTAAAGAATAATTTATGGCTGACAAGAATATCAATAGGCGAAATAATCGCAGCATCACTTCCCGGCATATCGCCAACATCCGCGAAACCATTGAAGACATTCGGGAAATCGACAATTTTGAAAACCATGCCGATCACGCGCAGGCGTTACTGACTCGACTCAAGTCAAAGCAGCGAAAATCTATCATTCTGTCAACCTTGGCCGGCCATCTTCAGGATGAGGATCTGAAACCTTATCAAGCCGAGCTCATTAAGATGCAGAACCATATTGAAAAAACTGGTCGAAAAGTGATCATTTTGTTCGATGGGCGTGATGCGGCCGGCAAAGGCGGCACTATTCGCCGTGTTACGCGTTATATGAACGAAAAACACTATCGTATACTCGCTCTGGGTAAGCCCTCGGATATCCAGCGCACTGAACTTCATATGAAACGCTATATTGAACAATTCCCTCATGCAGGGGAGATGGTGTTATTTGATCGCAGCTGGTACAACCGCGCAATGGTCGAGCAGGTCATGGGGTTTTGTAGTAAGCATCAATATCGTCAGTTTATGAAACGCGTTAACGACTACGAAAAAAGCTTTATCAGCGATGGGGACACACAACTATTAAAGCTCTATTTCTCGGTTTCAAAAAAGGAACAGTCACGACGATTCGAGCGCAGGAAAAACGATCCCCTGCGTCAGTGGAAACTGTCCGAAGTGGATTTGCAGGCCCAGGATATGTGGGATCAATTCACCACTGCCAAGTATAAGCTGCTGAAGAAGACGCATACCCCGGAAAACCCCTGGTTCATTATTCGTTCCGACGATAAGCATCTTGCACGCCTGGAGACCATCAAACTGATTCTAAATCGGATTAAATACCGCGGACGAGCCCGCTTGCTGGATTTTAAACTGAACCCGGATATTGTTATTCCCGGCGATCAGGAGCTGAAAATTATGGAAGCGCAGTTAGCCCAAAAAGGTGCTTTCAAAGAGTAACGAGCTGTAATCAGCCTGCCTGTGAATCCCGATAAGCCATACCATTTGATTCTAGAGATATCGAATATATACGTAAATACTGGCGATACCAATACTCAACAACATCATCGGAAAGGCCATCAGCATGAAAGGCAGGAAACGGATTCGATGACCCGCGCGCTCGGCGAAGCCGGCCACGATAAGGTTGGCACTTGCCCCGATGAGAGAGCCATTGCCACCCAGGCATGCACCCAGTGCCAGCGACCACCACAACGGCATGAGGTGCTCGCCACCCCCAAAGGTCGGTGCCATCGATTTGATCACCGGGATCATGGTTGCTACAAACGGTATGTTATCCACGACTGCGGAAGCGATTGCTGATACCCACAAAATAGTCAGGGCGGTAACGGCGAGGTCGCCATTGGTATAGTCAATTACCAGGTCCGCAAGAATTCTCATCGCACCGGCCTCTTCAATTCCCTTGACTGCTATGAACAGACCGATAAAGAAGAAAATAGTGATCCATTCCACCCCGCCGAAGATCTTGTTAACCTGCTCTGACTGTTCCTCGGCATCTTTCTTAAGGTTGGACAAGAGCAGTAGCAGGGCTGCGCCGAACATGGCGATGGTGGCGGGTTCAAGCCGCAGCGGGTGCGCTAGTACAAAGCCTGCAATTACCAGGGCAAGTACAAACAACGACTGTTTCAACAGCCGGGCATCTGTTATCGCTTCACGTTCCTTGAATTTCATAATCCGCGCACGAGCCTCCGCAGATGCGTACATACTGCGCCCCCAGACGAGGTAAATAATTCCCAGCGTAACGGCCAGGATAATTGGGACAATGGGCGCGAGGTTAAAGAGGAAGTCATTGAATGACAGGTGTACCGCCGATCCAATCATAATGTTCGGCGGGTCACCGATAAGGGTGGCAGTACCGCCGATATTCGAGGCAAAAATCTCTGCAAAAAGGAAAGGATAGGGATCAATCTTCAGTTCATGGCTAATCAATAGTGTGACTGGTGCGATTAGCAGGACGGTGGTGACGTTGTCGAGCACTGCGGAAAATATCGCCGTGACCAGCGAAAGCATGAATAATATTCCCCAGGGGCTGGCATTAACTTTCTTCGCCGACCAGACGGCAACATACTGGAACACGCCGCTACCCCTGGTGATGGCGACGATCACCATCATACCGGTTAATAGCCCCAGGGTATTAAAGTCAATACCCGAGATCGCCGTTTCCTGGTTGAGGACCCCTAACATGACCATCAGGCCTGCACCCAGCCCAGCCACGATAGCGCGGTTGAACTTCTCGGAGACAATCACAGCGTAGGTTGCTATAAACAGGATCGACGATACCCAGAGTGGATCCCAGCCAAAGATTACCTGCGTCGTAAGTTCACTTTCTCCATGCATTAATGCAACTCACACCAGGACTTTTCAGAGGTTGTGTTTGACGTACCCTTTTTGGATTATTCATCTTTAGGCATGGGACTTTTCGCATCCTTACCGTTGACTAGCCTTCCCATGATGATTCCCTCCAGGACATCCCAGCTCGATACCATCCCTACCACTTTTTTTGTTTCACCCTCGACGACAATGACTGGCAGGCTCGTGTCCTTGCTTTCATCGAGCAATGCCAGTAACGCCGGAAATGCCGTCTCCGGCGTACAGAATAGCAGTTTCTTTTTCTTCTCAAGGAAATTTTTAACTGGTTGGCTGGCGATCTCATGCCAACGATCACCCATCTGCACAATTTCGTCCGGCAGAAAATGGAGATCGGAGATACTGTGTGCTCCCAGGATCAAGGCAGCTTTCGGCAGCAAAAGGTGGCTTAAGCGGCGCAGGCCAAAGAGCCCGATAAACCCATTTGATTCATCCACGACAGGGAGATTACGCACCTGATTTTTGTGCATAATAGATAACGCATCGGCTACCGTATCTGTCGGCTTTAACGTGAACAGACCCGATGTCATGATATTTTTTGTAGTCATGTCAATAAAGCTCCATGAATCTAGTGGATTCCCGTAAATGATACATCGACCCGTTATGCATAGAAAGCGGGAAGCAAGGCGCCCCCGATTAAAACGCATTTGACGGGATTCGTAAAAAAACAGCGCGATGTAATGGAAGCAATCGCACTAATACGAATTGGTGGTCTTGCCATTGGCATGGCCTGGAAAAACCTGACATACAGTTGATTAATTGATCCAGGTTAAGAAGTTTGGTGATAGAAATGTATATATTCGATCTGATGTGCGAAATAAGGCATCGACTTCATAATAATACCAAGCAATCCAAAATACGGGGTGATTTATGGAACTGGAAAGAATCCATCAAATAGAAGAGGCCATCGGCGTAAATCGCACGGAGGTTCTTCGGCTAGGTATCTCGATATTGTTTATCGTAGGTATCATCCTGTTTGTCAGTTCCCGCGGTGAAGTCAGCCCCTTGCTGATCGTTGCGGGTATGATCGGTGGCTACATGGCACTCAATATCGGTGCAAACGACGTCGCCAATAATGTCGGGCCCGCAGTCGGGTCGCGTGCGCTCACGCTCGTCGGTGCCATTGCCATTGCTGCAATTTTTGAATCCGCAGGTGCATTGATAGCAGGTGGCGATGTCGTTAGTACCATCAAGAAAGGAATTATTGACCCAGCGACGATAAATGATACGGATGTTTTTGTCTGGTTGATGATGGCAGCTCTGCTGGCAGGCGCCATATGGTTGAATATTGCTACGGCCATAGGAGCCCCGGTATCGACTACACACTCTATTGTTGGTGGCGTACTCGGAGCAGGGATCGCAGCCGGCGGTTGGGAAGTGGCCAACTGGGAAAGGATGGGACAAATAGCGGCTAGCTGGGTAATTTCTCCCGTTATTGGCGGTTTCGTTGCGGCTGCTTTTTTATACCTGATAAAACGCAAGATTACTTATCAGTCCGATATGCTGCTCGCCGCAAAACGCATGGTACCAATACTGGTGGGTATCATGGCGTTCGCCTTTAGCACTTACCTGGCACTCAAGGGTTTCAAAAAGATCTGGAAGGTTGACAGTTTCACAGCGCTATTGATTGGTGCTGCCGTGGCAGTCGTTATTTACAGCATTTCCAGACCCTGGGTAGCACGGATATCCCGTAAACAATCCAATGACAAGCAAGGCGTTAACTCTTTATTTACGATTCCATTGATATTTGCTGCGGCCCTGTTGAGTTTTGCCCACGGTGCCAATGACGTTGCCAACTCGGTGGGCCCCCTGGCAGCAATCAATGATGCTTTAACATCAGGTGATATCTCTTCAAAGGCATCTATACCATTATGGGTAATGATGGTTGGAGCCATCGGTATTTCACTCGGCCTGGCATTATATGGTCCCAAGCTGATCAGGACAGTAGGTTCGGAAATCACTGAACTCGATAAAATGCGGGCCTTTTGCATTGCACTGTCTGCCGCTATAACGGTCATTATAGCCACCCAGTTAGGATTGCCCGTGAGCTCAACACATATTGCGGTTGGGGCGGTTTTTGGCGTCGGGTTTCTGAGGGAATACCTGAAGAAAAATTATGCCAAAATGGTAGAGGAAATTCAGCTGCATCATCTGGGTCGAGACAAAACCGATGTTGAACAGTTTCTGGAAGACTTCCAGGCAGCAAACCTGGAAACTAAAGGTTACATGCTGCAACAGTTAAAAGAACATTCTGTCGATGCCGATCTATCGAAGAAGGAACGCAGGAGCCTGAAACGCGTTTATCATCATGAACTGGTAAAGCGTTCAGCATTGTTAAAAATTGCTGCCGCATGGATTGTTACCGTTCCAGTATCCGCATTAATGGCCGCAATGCTGTTTTACATGCTTCGCGGCATGATGTTGCCTTGATATCAGGACAGGTGCTGTCTATTTCAGGGTACTGACAAGTTAACTATTTAGACCGAATTAGTGAAAAAAGCCCCTGTTTAGGGGCTTTGTTATATGGCGGAGAGAGAGGGATTCGAACCCTCGATACGCGATTAACGTATACTCCCTTA
>QNFD01000184.1 GCA_003645435.1 Gammaproteobacteria bacterium
CCATTTCTGTGTTGATCATACTCACCGTTCCGTCACCGCGATTAGCGACAAACGTGCGACGACCATTAACGGAAACGGCTAAACCAGTTGGAAGTGGATTCAAAGCCTGCAGGGGGATATCTTGCGAAAATCCCGTATTGGGATGGGTGACCTCGGTATTGTGATAGCGGGGACTCAGTGCTTCACCATCAGCGGTGGTCAGAAACAATTGTTCCGGGGTGGTTATGTTCCCCGGGAGCCGCAGTGTGATCAGGCTATCACTTATCGTTACTGGTACCAGGGAAGTGCCATTTTCGCCAAGCATGAGACTGTCGATTGCGGGATCCATTTTAAGTCTTTCACCCACGATCGTGAGCCAGGCCCCTGCTCGACCACCAGGTGGATAAACGTAGCTGATGTGCGGTCCGGTAAATGTCGCGATACGCTGGCCTTCGAAAGAACCCCTGGAAAGACCCGCCTTTTCCCATGTCCCGCCTGCAGAGTTTTCTTCCTGATTGAATGCGGTAAATATCCAGTCACTCGCGGGACAGGGAACACGAAAAACCTGGCCCGAGACCACTTCGGTCTCGCCGTCGGCGGTGCCGGTCATACTACCCTCGGCACAATCGATATCTCCGCCGAAGATCATCGGACCCTTAACCTCGTTCTCTTGCTGTGAAATCCGGGCTTCCCACGCCCCGGCTGCGGGGCCGAACACCGAGTCGATACCTTCCCAGGTACCCGACCAGATTCCGGCGATTTTGGGTGGTGGCGGGAGATCTTTCGATTCTTCTCCACCACCGCCACCGCCGCAGGCGCTAAAAACAATACTGAGAAACGCTATCAGAGAAATTTTCAATAAGGTTAATAAGTTCATCGTGTTTCCCCTCAAATTCCATTTGGGCACAAATAAATTCACAGTCTTTCGTCATAAGATCAGTATGATGGGGGCGGAGATTTTCAGGAATAGGCCTATTCCGATATTGCTGTAGGACCAGGATTACACGGGTAAATGGTGGAACCGGAGTGCACTATGACTAGCTTTAACCATGATGTGGCCGAAAAACTGCGCGAAATTGCGAGCCTGCTTGAAGCCCAGCATGCCAACCCCTTCCGTTCCCGTGCTTACTTAAATGCTGCCAATACACTGGACACTTTACCCGGAGATGTCGGTGAACTGACACAGGCCGAGGGTATTAAAGGTTTAACCGACCTGCCGGCAATCGGCGCAGGCATTGCTCGTTCAATTTACGAATATGCTGCCACTGGGCGGATGACAAGACTGCAAAGCCTGCAGGGTGAATCCGACCCGGTCGGCTTATTTCAAACCATACCCACCGTCGGCAGGGAGCTGGCCCAGCGTATTCATGACACATTACACATCGACACGCTTGAAGCACTGGAAAATGCCACGCGCAATGGGCAACTCAATAAAGTCGAAGGCCTGGGCAGAAAACGCAAAGAGGCCATCGAAGCCTGGCTGTTAAAACACCTGGGCGAGCACAGGCAACAATTCAGAAAGACACAACAATCGGGCAGTAATCCAGACATCGCCCTGCTATTAAAAGTGGATAGCAAATACCGTGAAAGAGCCGAGGCCGGCCAACTACCTTTAATTACCCCGAAACGCTTCAACCCGGAAAATAAAGCCTGGTTACCGATCCTGCACACCACGCATGATCACTGGCATTTCACTGCACTGTATTCAAATAGCGAACGCGCCCATGCACTCAACCGGGTTTACGACTGGGTAGTGATTTATTTCTATGACGATCATCACCAGGAAGGCCAGCATACCGTTGTAACCGAAACTCATGGCCCGCTATACGGTAAACGCGTCGTGCGAGGCAGGGAAGCCGAGTGCAGTGAATACTATGCGTGAAACAGGAGAATGTAGAAATTAAAAATACTTGACTCCCACCCTGTACAAATTCCCCGGAATAAAAACAAACCCCGTCATGCCGGCAAAGGCCGGCATCCATTATAAATAATCGCTGAAGGTAATATTGGTACCGCAATAGGCCCATTAATCAACAATTGGTTTAATATCATTATTTCGTAGCAATGGATACCGGCCTTCGCCGGCATGACGTTTGAGTCTTTTTTGAGCCCGTATTTTCCCTGCTTATATTTATATTTCGGTGGCAGGACTCAGGTCTTCGATAGCTTCTGTTGAATTTTCCAGGTGCTTAGGTTTGAGTAGCGTATAGACAAAAAAGGAAATCGCCAGTCCGGACATGATCGAGATGAAAGACAGCACGCCTAATTCTAACATACCTGCATGCCAGTCAACTTCTGTAGGGTATTCCTGTTTTTGATATTCGACCAGAAAATAAATCACGAAGGGAAGCACGCACAACATTTGAACCGCAATCGTTCCAAATGAAATCTGTGCAAACGTTCTTTTTTTCAGGATTAAATATATAACCAGCATCCAGGCAAATGGATTAAACATAAACAGGAACGCACTACCGATCATACCTGCCAGTTGATCAGTAATAGAGCGGTAACCATGTGCCACGCCGATGCCCTTGTAACTCATGTATTCGAGTTCACTACGCGCCCGCAGATTGCCCTGCCGGGCCGCCTGTGTAAACCACCTGGCTCCAACCAATTCGTTACGAGCAATACCCTCGCCGTAATAATAAATACTGCCGAGCGTACTCTGCGCACCCGAGTGTCCGCTTTGTGCCGACATTTCGAACCACATGATCGCTGTATTATCAGACTGGGGAACACCCCGGCCACGCTTATACATCCAGCCGAGGTTATACTGAGCCTGGCTATCTCCGGCATCGGCCAGCGGCATCCATTCCATTAGCGCGGTTGCATAATCCTTGTTTTCGTATGCATTCAAACCCTTTACAAAATCAGCCTGGGCCAGGTTACCCGGCAGCAGGGCAGATACGACGAGCAATGCCAAAATGACTTTCAGCCTGCTATAAACGGCAGCAATTAGATTGATTTGATAGTGTTCATTCATCACCTGACCTCGGGGCAAAGCATGTAAAAAACTCTTAACTAACCAATTATTATAGTAAAGATATGGTAAGTCGTTGATTAAATTACACAAAGAGGGGAGTAAACTGCCATCATGACGAATTACAATGGGTTAGTCTCGACTGCCTGCCAGGGCCTACTGAAGCACTTCCTTTAATGGAGACCCATTCGCGGAACTGGGTGGCGTCATTCCTAAAAAGCCGGCTATCGTTGGCGCGACGTCCACCGGGTGCACGAGTCGATGTACGGTTTTGGGCTTTATTTTAGCCCCCGCAAACATAATGGGAACATGGGTATCATAACGCCAGGGGGAACCATGCATGACCGCGATAGGACCACTTTCAAGCAAAAACCAGTAGGGTTGCTGCGCTACGTAGATATCACCCGAACGAAAAGGATGAAAGTTACGCTTAATCTGTTCAACCACCGGACTAGCCTGTAGCGATGAAAAGCCGCTTCGTGGCACCGCGATGGCAATACCTTCGGTATCGCTCAGGGCCGTGGCAATAGCACGTTCCACCTGTACCTGGTTGAATTTTGCCATCGAAATTTTTTCCTCATCCAGATACAGGTAAGGACGAAAGAAAAACCGCACGACGCCGTCGATAGCAAATTTATTTTTGCCTACCTGGTTAGCGGTATTTACTATTTCCTTTGAATCGAGTCGGCCCACCGCATAACCCAATTCGGTCATGTATTCAGGCATATCGGCCATGCCATGATCCGCGGACAATATGATTAATGTATTTTTAAGACCAACAGCCTGATCAATATATTTAAATAAATCAGCCAGGCTACGATCCAGTTGTAACACTACATCTTCGTTCTCCAGGCTGGATGGACCAAAAAAATGGTTTACCGCATCCACCGAGGAAAAGCTGATAGAGAGGTAATCAGGGATGCTGTCCTGACCCAACCGCTCTGCACTAATTAATGTTTTAGAAAAGTCGAGCAGCAGTTGATCCCCGACCGGGCTAACTAACAGCCGAGTAGTAAATAAGCCGTCATCTATTTTCCCAAATGGATGGGGAAAGACCCGGCCGTATCCTTTAAGGTCGGCCTCATAAGGGCGGTCGTCCTGGTCTGCCAAAAGATAGGTCGATTTATCATTTAACAGGTCCCAGGAGGTACCGGCATATTTTTCTGATCTACGTTCGCCATTCCAGTTGCCAACCCATTGCGGATAATCTTCATAATAATATTTACTGGTAACCATATCGCCAGAATTTGTGGAGTACCAGAAGGCCTTGCCGACGTGACCGGCCATGGCTACCGCACTGCGATCCTTACTCGAGACGCCGAAAATTTTAGAACGACCAGCATAATAAGCGGCAAGCCCATCACTGAATGTAGCCGCCAGGATAGCCGTGGGTGAACGCCCCTGGGTACGCGACAGCTTCTGTGAAGGATCGACCTGTTCACTTGTGGAAGTGTTCTCTCGTGTCGGGATAAGCGGGCTATCCGGATCTTCGATGTTGTAAGCGAGTTCACCGGCATCGCGGTCGTACCAGACATTTCCAACCATACCGTGCGTCGATGGAAACGCACCCGTCGCCAGCGTGGTATGACCGACAATCGTTTCCGTATTGGCGTGTTGATACTGGGCGTTGGTATAAACAATACCTTCGTCCATCAGGTAACGAAAACCGCCTTCGACAAAGTTACCCTGGTAGCGGTTCAGTAGGTCTGCCCGCAAACCATCAACCGTGATCTGGAGCACAAGTTTGACCCCCGATTTAGGCTGAGCATACAGATTAACGGTAAACAGCTGCATGACCAGGATCAGCGTCAGCAGCAGGTATCGCTTACCCATCGCTGTGGTCGTTAAGCATGGTAAACAGCAAATGTGCATGTTCAGAGGCCTCGCTGCCAAGCGGGGTAAGATAACCGCCGTCAACCTGGGTGATAAACCCTCGCTCAAACAGGCGCTTCGCTGCCGATATCACCGTGGGCTCGGCTATTTTGTGGATTTTTATACCTTCCAGGCCAGTAGAAGAACGAAAAAGCATCAGCACATCTAGCTCGGCGAGGTTTTCTTGGGTATATGACATAATGGTTCCTGTATTTTTGTTCGTTGACAGGGCTATCGATAAACAATTCTTACATTAAAACAGGTTTTTATAAAATACTATCAGTATGTTTGTTTAGAGTATGGAATACTTATACCAAACCCTTGCAGATTTAGTTTTACTTCTACACATATTGTTTGTGGTCTTTGTTGTAGCAGCACTGCTATTGACCATAGTGGGCGGGTATCGCCAGTGGCAATGGGTTCTTAACTGGTGGTTCAGGGTTGTTCACCTTGTCGCTATCGCTGTTGTAGTCGCGCAATCCTGGGCTGGTCTAATATGTTCCCTCACCAGCCTTGAAATGTGGCTTCGGGTCCAGGCCGGAGGTAAGCGATACGATGGCAGCTTTATTCAGTACTGGCTGCAACGGTTTCTTTACTATGACGCGCCCGCATGGGTTTTTGTGACCGCCTACACGGTTTTCGGTTTGCTCGTTGTCATCACATGGCTGCGCTTTCCACCGCAAAAAAAATCGGGATAACCGGGTTGCCTCCCAAAGGAGCCTGACACATGCAACGGAGATCAACGCAGTCGGCACCGTGATCATTGTACTCTCTCTTGGATTAATCGTACTGTCCGTCTACCTGCTGCGAGAATCGGCTAAAGAATAACTGCTCTCTGACCCTGTTATTCCATGTTAGTCTTTATTTTAGTAATTAAGTAACGCGGGAGTACAACTCATGCGAGCCATGATTCTAGAAAAACCAGGGACACCGCTTCGACTCCTGGAAAAGCCCGACCCCATACCAGGGCCAGGCCAGGTTCTGGTAAAAATATCAGCCTGCGGCGTTTGCCGTACCGATCTGCACGTTGTCGACGGTGATCTTACCGAACCGAAGTTGCCGATCATTCCGGGACACGAAATTATCGGCACCATCAGCGTACTCGGCGAGGGTGTCGATCACTTCAAATTGGG
>QNFD01000185.1 GCA_003645435.1 Gammaproteobacteria bacterium
ACTTTGCAGGATCATTGGCGACAGTATCCCTGCTAACACCCGGACCACCATAATTGCGTTTGATAATAATATTGTAAAGCCTTCCATCCAGGTTGATCGGTCCTTCGATAGTATCGAGAATTGCTCCATGCGGGTGCTGACCCGTATAAGGTCGTGATTTTATAGCATCTCTGCCAGCCAATGATGAGTTTACCATCGCTGTCCATAGATTCTTGGCATATTTAACGTCCTCGTCTCCTCCAAATGGCGCTGCATTAACTACTCCAACAGCCATAACTAGCGCCGCAATAAACATCACTTTCATTTTTTTCATTTATATTCCCCTAATAGGTTGGTTGAGCAACAATTTTGACAGCGGAAATTTCATTTGGTTGCAAAATAGATGGTTGAAAATAAATAATAGATTTTTCGTCGATCTGGATCGGCGAAAACCAGTTACCAATTAACTGGTCACGCCATATCTCGATGCCTTTTTGTCGATTAAACAGGATCAGTGTTTTATCCAGATCACTCATCAATAGATAGCCTTCGTTGCCTGGATGCATGGTAAGTTCCTGTGCCACCAGAGGTTTTTGCCACTGCCGCTGATAACTACTGCGGTCAAATGCGGTAAGGCCTCCATCACGGCCCGATCGATAGATTAGTTTTTCATCGAAATCCAGGTTTTTGGGTTGGGTGGCGCCCTCTAAATATCCATCAATGCTGGCGGTTGCCGTGTTAATTATCGCGGTACTGCCATTAAACAAATTAAACGCAACCTGTTGCCGGCCAATATCCTGTGGGCTGAATATTGATTCCTGGCGCATGGCCACGGCATGTAATTGACGCCCGTCTTCAATGGCTACCGCAAATGCCTGGTGTGCCTGCCCGCCGGTCCATAACAGGCCCTGTTCGCGCAAAACTGCCGGTGAATATATCCAGCCCTCAAATTTCGTACGCCAGTTGATGACGCCGCCGTCCGGATCAATCGAATAGAGTGCTCCGTGCAGGCTGCCTGCATATAAATGGTCGGCAACCACTGGGCTAAAAATAGTGCGGGTTTCCTCAATACGCCAGGCAATTTCACCATTATCCGGATTGAGTGCATAGAGTCCCTGGGGGCTACCGACGTACAGCAGTCGTTCACCCATCACCGGTTCGAAGGTTTGAATTCCCTGCAAGCTTGACCACTGCTGCTCAAGTGTTGACGGGTTAAATTTGTGAATTCCGTTATAGGAAACGTACAGGTCGTTATCGACTAACAGCGGGTTTTGGGCTGTAGAGGCCGCGGCAGCCTGCATCAACAGGAAGGGAAATAATGCCAGCAACAAAGCCCGTTTGAATTTATGCATTGGGTGAATTATCCATACGCAGATAACTATCCGATCGGTCCCGATCCATTTAGTTCCGGGATAAGCTCATGAAAAATTAAAATCGATTAGCAAACAGCTATTTGGTTGGCAACTCGTCGTAATGAATTAGGTCATCGACCTCTTCACGCCAGGGTGCGCGGTCATTCCAGAATATATTGTGAATTGGTTTAATGCCGGGGTCTTCGTCGAGGGTGCCGGCGGGAATTATTACGGCTCCTCCGCTTTTAGCCAACCAGGGAAGTGAAGAACCGCAACGTGTGCAAAAGCAGGTGGCAAAATGTTTGGAATCCGGGAGTTCGTAACGTCCGACCGCATCTTCACCGCTCAACCACTCGAACTGTTTTGGATCAATAATAATATTAGCGGCGAACGCACTACCGGTAAATTTTCGACAGCGTGAACAATGGCAGTACTGGAATACAAATTCAGGTCCGGAAAACTGGTAAGTAACGGTATTACACAGGCAACTGCCTCTAATTTTTTTACTCATAGTAACCTCCAATGCTGGCCTCGGAATCGGTGATATTGCAAATCTCAGGCGCGAGTTGTAAAAATATTGACGACAGGTCCGGGTCTATTAGCCTGCTTGTAAACAGTTCCACATCGGTCACCCGAAATTTTCCGCTGGTGGCGGTTACATAAACCAGCCCTGATTCCAGGTCAAGAAAACGAACATTCTCGATCTTGCGGATGCATTGTTGTAAAAAGCCGATGTTGTTTGCTACCTCGAGAACCTGTTGTTCAGGGTAAACCGCGTCGGCAGTACGGGCCATGACGTTAATTTTCTGGTAACGCTCGATATTAATAAAGGCGATTGGATCAAAGATATCCATATGCGCCTGCGTGCCGCGGGCTATCATGGTTGGATAGCAACCCCTGGCAACGCTATTATCGAGGAATTCAAAAATAAACCTGGGCCTGTTATTGGCCAGCCATTTGAACAATAGTTTCGGCATCCCCGCATAAGCTTCAATACAGTGACCGAGGAAGTCTTCTACGGATTTATATCGACCTCGGACCTGGCCGCGTTCCCATCCGCGTTCGACCGTATCCTCGGGTGGTGTGACGACAAAATACATGTACATCGTATCGACATACCTGGCATAAGTACTGTGCAGGATTCGGGTTATTTTTTCGCTCGCGAAACTGTCAAAGCGAAAACGGTCAACGACCAGATGTGGAGTCGATTTGCGGTGTTGGGCCTTGGCGCGGATATAGTGGTCAAGCTTGGCGTCGATGATGATTACCTCGTAACTGGTGAGACGCCCGGCGTACTTGTAGGCCTCGCCGAGCGAGTCATAGTCGAGTAACAGACGCCGCCAGATGTCCGGGCTGATGGTTCCATAGCCGTCTTCTTCGATGCCTAGCTCGTGCATCATCTGCCGCAGCATCGGCCGCAGTGAACTCTTCCCAGCGGCAGAACTGCCCTTGAGACTGATCAAGATTGGATTTTGGGCATCTGGAATAAGACTGTAACCCTCATCTATTACTGCCTGTTTAACCCACGCATCTACCTGCTTGCCGATTAGCCGGCTGCCATAGCGACTGCAGATATGCGTTGTGATTAATTCAACCAGCATTTCCTTATCTTTGCCAAGATAGCCGCGGGTACTTACGATTGACCCTAGTACTCGATATAAACTCCGGTAGACCGCTGATTCAAATGGATCATTAGTACTTAGACCCCGATCCTTGAAGGAGGAGATAACACGTAACTGCCGCTCCTGGGTGGTTTCCAGGTTGCGGGGCTGTTTCTTTGGGGGTGCAAATAATCGCGACAGGATAGACGGTTTCGATTTCTGCTGGTTTTGCACCGTAACAAATAGCGATTGCGACAGTTCCCGGTCCACCATGCTTTGCGCCTGTTGGTACAGGTTCTGAAAGCTGAGATCAAACTCGGGCAGGTGCGGCACCAGGTAAGTGTCCATAATCTGGTGGGTAATACGGCGAAAACGGATACCAAGGTCTTCCTCGTGCTCGCCTTCGAGTACGACGATATCCGCGGTGACACGTACGATAAGCTCATGCAGGGCCAACCGGCCCGGTCTGAATACAACCAGTTCTTCAGGACTGAGCCCGGTCTCCTTTGCGAGCTGACTGATCTCGTCGATATTGGAGCTCACATTTTTAGAATCATAAATCGTTTCCAGCAACCGGTACTTGGCCGGAATTTCTGATTCGATACCCGGGCTCCAGGCAGAGTATTGATCCTTGGCTACAGGATGAGAACTGTCGATTATTATTGCCATAAGCGGTTATTATGGCATTTATGAGTGCCGATCAGAATACAAGTTCATCCGGTGTCCGGCTGGAGACGATGAACTGGCTCGAAGCGGAAGCCGTGCTAAACGATGCCAGCGTGGTCGTAATACCGCTGGGTGGCGCCGCAAAACAACATGGCCCGCACCTGCCGCTCAATAACGACGCGCTGATTGCAAACTGGCTGGCGAAGGAAATCGCACAACGTTTACCGGTGGTTATCGCGCCCTTGATCAATACCTCGTTTTATCCGGCCTTCACCGATTATCCGGGTTCAATCAGCCTGCGCGCCGAAACCGCACGAGATTTACTGGTTGATACCTGCCGCAGTCTGGCAGCATTTGGTGTGGGCAAATTTTATGTGCTCAACACCGGTGTGTCGACCGACCGCCCCTTGTCGATGGCCAGGGAATTACTACAGGCTGAAGGTCTGCAGTTTGAGTACATGAAGTTGTCCGAGGCATTTTCCACACTCGGTTCGAAGGTTTTCGAACAAGAGTACGGATCGCACGCGGATGAACACGAAACTTCGCTGATGTTGCATATCGCACCCGAAGTGGTCGATATGGACAAGGCCGTCGATGATGGTGTCGAGGGCGAGGGTAAATTGAGCAGGGTTCGTGGCGAAGGCATCTGGTCGGCGTCGGGGGTTTATGGTCAGCCCACGCTGGCCACTGCGAATAAAGGAAAACTGGTGGCGGAGGCCATGGTTGAATGTGCAGTTAAGGGGATACTGGGTTTAATGTAGCAAGTTTGTTACTCCGCAAAATCATGTATGAGCTCGACACCTTCCTGGTTGGTGACTTCCATGATCGGAATTTTTCGCTGTAACTCGGGATGATGGACAATTGCCGCGTTGGCAATTGCCGCCCGGCGACCCTTGCTACCACCCTGACGCCGACGCTTGCTTGCCATGGCTACTATTGATCGAGTGCTTCAAGTGTGGAAGCGAGCGCGGCTTCTGCATCCTGCGACAATGGCCTTAACGGTGATCGTACGGGACCGCCGTCGAATCCGCGTAAACGGCTAGCAGCCTTTACCCCGGCAACATAGTTACCCTCCCACAGGTACAATAGCGATGGAATCATCCTCGACCATAGTGCCATCGCGGCGTTCAAATCGCCTTTCTCGACGAACTCGTAGAGTCGAACAGTTTCATCCGGCATGTAATTAGCGGCGCCCCAGATAGCGCCGGTAGCACCCGCCATGAGGGCGAATACGGTGGTTGGGTCAGCGCCGTTGAGTACCTTGAAACCGGTTTGCAAATAAGCTTGATGCCTGGAGATATCACCGGCACTGTCCTTGATGTATTTAAAATTCGCCAGTTGCTTGAGGCGCTTTAACAGGTCGACCGATATACCCACGCCGGTCGTCTGCGGGATGTGGTAACCGATGATATCGGTTTCGACCGCGGCATCGATGCGGCGGTAAAATTCAAACAGTCCATCGTCGTCTTCGGGGCCTTCCAGGTAAGGCGGTAACACCATCAATGCGTCGGCGCCGAGAGCCTCGGCATGTCTGGAACGCTCGATGACCTCATCGACATTGAGCGCCGAGGTCTGGCAAATCAGGTTACAGCGACCGTCGATGCGAGCAGCACCCAGTTCGTAGAGCTTATTGCACTCCGCCTGTGTCAGGTATGGATGCTGGCCGGTACCGGCGCCGAGCACGATGCCATGAACACCGGTGTCAACATAGACGTCGATTAGGTTTTCCCAACGTGCATAATCGATGCTGCCGTCTTCGTGCATGGGTGTTTGCATTGCCAGGTTGATGCCTTTTAAGTCACTCATTAGTGGTTATCCGAATTCTCTTATGTTTAGAGAGTAAGACCAATTTTCCGGCCTTCATGAAATGCGTAGGGCGCCGAACGAGGTGCCGCGCAGTCGCCGATGACATGATAAACAACATCACTGCGATCTAGTGCCAGCTCAATATCATTACAGGCCATGTTGGTAGTCGCAGTCACCAGCGATGTAGCGCTCACATGGTTCACCGATCCGTTTAGCAGTGAGCGTATATCGGCACCATCGCCTTGCCATTGTTCAATCACCGATTCGACCATGAAACGGGCGCCGGCCTTGCTCAGGCTGCTACGGACCTGAAAGTCGGCGGTGGTACGCGTGAGTTCCTTACCGATGTATGGATCCGGCGTAACAATGGTGACCTGGTGTCCTTTATCCAACAGGTAGAGCGCGGTTCCGGTTCCTCTCCAGTTGCCACCCTCGTCGAGCAAGATAACCGCGCTACCGAGTGTGGCCTGGTCGAGCATCGCTTCCTCACAGGACCAGACGTTGCCATTGTCAAGACCGGGTAGTTTGTCTGCTGCTGGTAAGAAGCGCTGACGCG
>QNFD01000186.1 GCA_003645435.1 Gammaproteobacteria bacterium
CTGCTCAAGTGTCTCAACCCCTTCCACGACGACCTGGAACCCCATGGCATGCGCCAGCGAGACGATAGCTTTAACCATCGCCTGGTCCCTGGGCTCTTCTGCCAGGCTAATTATGAAACTGCGGTCTATTTTTACGAAGTCAGCTGGAATTTTTTTCAGGTAACTGAGCGCGGAAAAACCGGTCCCGAAATCGTCTATCGAAAGGCTGATCCCTAATTCCTGAATAGTGGAAAGCAAGTCCATCGCTTCCGGGGAATCACCCATGAGGAGGCTTTCGGTAATCTCAATCGTCAAAGACGTGGGCGGTAAACTGGATTTCTCGAGTTGACGAGCAATCGTTTCACCGGAAAGACCGTATTTCAATTGCCGGCTCGATACATTGACAGAAAGTTTTAGTGGCGGTAAGCCTTCGGCAATCCACTCACTGGCCTGCTTACAGGCGTTCTCCAACACCCACTCACCTATCGGGCCGATCAGACCGGTTTCCTCGGCCAGGGTAATAAACTCATCCGGCATTACCAACCCGTGCTGCGGATGCTCCCAGCGCACCAACGATTCCATGCCAGTCACCTCACCTGATGAGACGCCGATAATGGGCTGGTAGACAAGAAACAGTTCGTCCTCGGCGATTGCTCGACGCAGATCGACCTCCATCTGCATGCGCCGGGTAGCCCTGGCACTCATTTCCGGCGAGAAAAACCGGTAGTTGTTGCGCCCTTCATCCTTGGCCCGGTACATTGCCATGTCGGCATTTCGAAGCAGGGTAATTTCATCATTGGCATCGTCTGGATATACCGTTATTCCGATACTGGCACCGATATATAATTCCTGATCGTCGATGGTGAAGACCCCGGAAAGCCTCTCAAGAATTTTTTCCGCGAATATGGCAGCATCGTGGCCACGATTAAGTTCGGGCAGGATTATGGTAAATTCATCGCCACCAAATCGAGCAACTGTATCCATGCCTCGCATACTGGCTTTCAGGCGTTTACCGACCTTTTTGAGAAGTTCATCACCGACGATGTGCCCAAGACTATCGTTGACGTCCTTAAATCGATCAAGGTCAACGAATAATACCGCGAAGCTTTTGCCATACCTCGACGAACTCGAAATTGCCATTGTCATGTGATCAAAAAATACCGTTCGGTTCGGTAATCCCGTCAACGCATCGAAGCTGGCCTGTCGCCGAATATGATCCTCGGCCCGTTTACGCTCACTGATATCCTGGGCTATCGCTACAAAACACGGGGGAGAATGCTCGCGTGATATTTGCAAAGTAATATCGACCGGGTAACTTGTTCCATCCTTTCGCCGATGGGTGGTCTCAAAAATAATTTCGCTTTGCTTTCCACTACGTAATTGTTCGAGAAACCTGGAGAAAACGTCATCACCGAAATCCGTTGCCAGTTCCGTTGGCGACATCAACAACAATTCATCCTGTGTGTATTGAAGATTATCAAGTGCCGACTGGTTGACCTGAACAAACTTTAAATCATCATCGCCAAATACGTAGACCTCGTTCGAAGAACGATCGAGTATTCGTCCCAGGTGCTGAACCATAATTTCAGCCTGGCGAGCTTTCGTTGCATCGAGAATTACACCGTCAAACACGACTGAACCATCCTCCTGCTTCGATGGACGTGCTATGGCATGGGTATATTTGCGTTGACCCTCGCGGGTTATTATCGAGGCTTCGACATCCCACATTTTTAATCCCCTGGCTGCCGTCAGTAGCTTTTCGCGAAAAGTTGCGTGGTATTCAGGAGTGAAGATATCGAACAATGCATTGGGATCTTTAAGAATCTCTTCGGGTGAGACGCCGAATAAATCCCTGGCTCCCTCGCTGATGTAGGTATAGCGAATATCACCATCGGGTGTGACAATTCTCTGGTAGACGACGCCCGGAATGGATTCCGCTATGGCAGACAGGCGCTCACTATCTATAGTGGAGTTTTTTTCGGCAAGCAATATGTAAAACCTGTTGTTTTGTTGCAAACCCCGTTCCCTGGGTCCATCGCCTGTATTTATCTTCCCTGAATTAGCCCTGGCAATGTTTCCAACTTATTATCGGTAAGAAAAACTTCAATAGCATATATCGGACTCAATCGCTGTCGAAAAATACCTGAAGCAGATAGATATCAATATAGCACCGCCAGCCAATTTCACAGGGAAATTACGAACCCGGAGGGCACAGTATAACTGTAATCCCCCCATTAAAAATCGACATCGAAAATAGAGGCTTAAGCCTGTTCAGGATAACCAGTCCTTCTCCAGCAAAGACGCTCAGGTAGAGAGTCAGGAACAAGATCTATTTATTTTTCGTATGCATCAATTGCAAGCTGCTTCAGCAGTTCTTTGGCGACAACGAAATCGTGAATCTCACAAGGCTCGATGACCGATTCACAGGCTGTTTGTAGCAACTCTCGAGCCTCTCTTACACGACCGGTGCTTGTGTAATGTTGTGCCAATCCGCAAGCAGCGCGTAACTCGTAGACCTTGTTGGGATAGTTTCTCGCCTTCTCCAACGCTTCGCGATAAGCACTATCGACGCTATCGACCGATGCATCACAGGCAAGCATCAAATCAGCCCGTACGCGCGCCAGTTCAGGCCCACCCCAGGAATCACCACCTTGCTCGATCACCAGGTTTCCATCTTCAATCGACTTTTCGGCCAGCCTGGTTTCGCCACGAGCCAGGTAAATTCGGGCAAGATTGGCATCGAAAATGGGACGCCAGTACAGGAATCCCGAACCCTCCAGCGTATCCATGCTGCGTCGCACATCCTCCACAACCAGGTTGTTTCTCAAATCATTGGAGTTCGCTACAGCTCTCGCGTAATCCCGTATAGGAACCCAGTTTGGTATCGGATGATCGCGGAGCAAGTCATCGAGTTGATCAATGCTCCTGGATAGACCGCCAGAGTCACGCATCTCGGAGAACAGCTGGCAAAGGTGGCCATGAACATAAGCGATTGTTAATGGATTTTCGGTTCTGTTGCCGCGCGCAATGGCAAGCTCGGCAAACTGGTACATTCTGGGAAAGTCGCCCAGCGCAGCAAGCGCGAAAGCGCTATAGGTCAGGCAGCTGACTAATGTGTCCTGGCCGAATGCGAAACCAATCTCATCTGATTGAGAATCTCCCAAATCAATTAGTGCCCGCTCCAGAAAATCCAGGCCGCGCCGGGGCTCGCCAACCATGACCAAAGCGCAGCCGCTGAGCCGATTGCCGAGAACTACTTTCAACTCGTCGTTTTGACGCTCTGCCTCGGCAAGAACCTCAGCCGCAATACCGGGAGAATCTACCGCACGGCCACCGGTAAGGGCGGAAGCCCAGCGGGCATATAGAATGGGGAAAATTTGTTGCGAGGCATCATCGAGCGCAGCGTAGACCGACATCGCATCGGAGATAAGCCGGCTCATTTCCGGGCTGGCGTAACTGCGAGTGGCAATAATCGGCGTGACTCTTTGACCCAGAAGATCGAGCCGCAAATGTCGATTCTCGTCGGTCTCAGGTAACTGTTTGAGTCCATCCAGGGCAAACCCCAGATGGTTGTAAGCCTCTTCGGGCGCCGCGCGCGAACTGGCAAGCCTTGCAGCCCGGTGCCAGTACACGATGGCTTCCGCAACAAGTCCCGCCTCGGAGAAATGATTTCATCTAGTACTTCCGGTGGCAACGAAAGGCCACCGGCAACGCCTTCAACCAGTGCACTACAATTACCCGGATCGAGTTTACTCAGCGAGATCGAAGAAACCTGCGCTTCTCCTGTCCACGCCGGCCTGAAGTCCGGGCGATGAGTCGCCAACAGCATTACCGGAATTCGGGGAATTTGTTCGACAATCAGGTCGAGAAGCTCGAGCGTCGTCGGGTCGGCCCAGTGTAGATCTTCGAACACTACCAGCACGGGTTGAGATTCGCCCAGCCCCTCGAGTTGACGAACCAGTACCTGCAGGGTCTGGTCCTTCTGCTGGATCGGTGAGACATCGACTTCGCCATAGCGGCGCTTACCCGGCAATGAGAGCAGCTCCGCGAGCAGGCGTGAGGGAAATTCGATTTCATCAGTCGATTGACCGAGTAGTTGTTCCAGCTTATCAAGCTTTGTTTCAGGGGCATCATCAGGTGCGTGGCCCGCGGCGCGCTCAAGCTGATTGATCACCGGATAGAGCGCACTACTCACGTGGAACGGGGAACATTGATAGTTGAGCTCGATGTGCCGCTGATCGCGGATCTGATCGCGTAGCCCGTGCGTAAGGCGAGATTTACCAATACCCGCTTCACCGGAGACCATGACGACCTGCCCCGACCCGCTCAATGCCCGTTGCCACCGCCGCACAAGCATGTCCTGTTCTTCGTCTCTGCCAACCAATGGCGCTATTTGCTGCCCGCGCGCGGCGTCGAAGCGACTGCCATGGTCAAGTTCACCAACGACGAGCCAGGCTGTAACCGGCCGATCGACGCCTTTCAGAGATTGTTCTCCCATATCCCGATAGTCGAACTCGCCCGCGGCGAGATTTTTCGTCGCCGCAGAAACAATGACCTGGTTCGGTTCAGCGCAGGCCTGTAATCGCGCAGCGATATTCGGGGTTTCGCCAATGACAGCGCTTTCCTGCGACGCGCCATCACCGATAATGTCGCCTACCACGACCGGACCGGTGGCGATACCGATTCGCGCCGCCAGGTTTTCGCCCTCTTTTCCCTCATCCGAATTCAGGCTTGCTAACCCGTCGAGAATTTCCAAACCTGCGTGAATCGCACGTTGCGTTTCATCTTCATGGGCACGTGGGTAACCAAAGTAAGCCAGCATGCCATCGCCAAAGAAGCGCGCGACATACCCCTCGTAGCGCGCAACGCAACGCGTGCATATTTCCTGGTAGGTCAGAATCAAATCACGGTAGGCTTCGGCGTCCAGTCAACCACTCAGTTCAGTCGAATCGGCCAGGTCACAGAACATCACGGTCAGTTGGCGGTGCTCGGCTTCATGGACAGCATATTGGGAACCGCCGGGATTGGCCGTGGTGTTTTGCTCAATCGTTTCCATGCCCTCATCATCCAGGGTGGCCGCAGCTTTCAGTATCGTCATACGATGCCCGGCTGACTTTACACCGATGGCCTGGAGAACCTCGTGATCAAGGCTGGCGAGATGATCGAAATTGATGTCATTCTCGGCGAACGCTTGAGCGTACTGTTCAAGACCAAGGGCCGCGAGCCATTCAATAACAGTATTCACGATAATATTCGTCAGTTTCAAACCATTAATTGGGAGGAATTGTGATAAACAACAAGTACAGAATTCAAAATTCCGAGAGCAGTATACCAATTTACAGGGAATAGACCTGCCGGTCCCTGCATAGTCACCGATGGATTGTTATTGAAACTAAATGGCGCCCAGGGGCGGAATCGAACCATCGGTTAATCCGCACAAACGCTGGCCATGCGGAGAATAGCAATCTTAAACTCCGCGTATTAAGCGGATATTACTCTTGCCGATGTGGAGAATATCGATCATAATATCCGCACTCAATGCGGAGTTTATAGAGTGTATCTCTGGGAACAAAAAGACTGGCCAAACGTTACCTGGGATGAAAAAAAGCTGGCGACATTGCTGGCGAAAGTTTCCAGGAAACAAGGCCACTTGCTCGGAAGGATGGAAGCCCTGGGCTTTGAACTCCGAAAAGAAGCGCATCTCCGCATTCTGACCGAAGATGTTGTAAAGTCATCCGCAATCGAAGGCGAAAATCTGGATCCTGACCAGGTGAGATCATCGATAGCACGACGGCTTGGAATGAATATTGGCGGTCTCATGCCGGCAGACGGCGATGTCGAAGGCGTTGTTGAAATGATGCTGGATGCCACTGGCAACTACAGTAAAAAACTGACCGAAGACCGTCTCTTTGACTGGCATGCCTCACTATTCCCAACAGGGCGAAGCGGTATGAGCAG
>QNFD01000187.1 GCA_003645435.1 Gammaproteobacteria bacterium
CACTCTCGCTGTTACCGGTCGCACTGCGTGAGGGCGGTAACCCGACACCACCGTTGAAAGAGCGAATGAGCCTTAATAAGGTCTACCAGACAACCCCGCTGGCGATTGTTGGCTGTATGTGCCTGGGCATGACCAACAGTCCGATGAATAACCTGATCGCGATCTATGGCGTCGAAATCGGGCTGGAGATTTCGGGTGCTGTTATGCTGAGTGCGGCATTGCAAATTGGTGCGCTTGCCCTGCAGTGGCCGATGGGTTGGGCCTCGGATAAACGTGACCGGCGCAAGGTCATGATCTTCGGCATGCTGATGATGGCTTTGTTCTCGGCGATTATCGCTTTTATGCCAGCCATGCCACTTTGGGTCTATGTCATCCTGGTTGGAGTTCTGGGTGGTTTTGCGATGTCGATTTATCCCATCGTCCTCGCTCATGCCGGGGACTATGTTTCACCGAAACAAATGGTGCCCTTGTGCGCAACCCTGATGTTGGCATTTGCCGTGGGTATGGCAATTGGTCCCCTCACCGGAAGTTATGCCATGGATGTCCTCGGTCCCGCGGGACTCTTTATACACACCATCTTTTTCTGTCTGGTGTTTGTATCCTTTGCCCTTTATCGTATGGCAAAACGTGATTCCGTCCCGCTTGATCACCGTCCGGCATTCGTGAATATGCCTGCCAGTTCTACCGCCATCTCTCAACTCGACCCTCGTGCCCGGGCTGCCAGGAAGTTAAAAAAAGGCACCTGACAGGGGCACTGGTTTGCACTGTTGCCTGAGCGTCATAGCCTGGTGCAGAGTGATTAGTCAGGCTGGCGATAGCATACAGGTAACATAGTGTTTATACTTCTTCGGTAACGTTGCCAGATTGGCAAAACTGTACCAACGGGAACTTGTTCGAGGTGATATCGATGGCAAAACCCAGGCATTTATTTCCTTCGCTGCTGGCGAAGCCCCTTTCATTGATACCGGGACGGCTGCATGCCTCGCTTATCTCAAATGCACTTAATCGACTGTTTGCCAGACAGATCGCCGATGGTGAGCTTGATTTTATGACCGGGCGATATCTTCAGGTAGAGGTAATGGATGCCAGTATTCGATTTACCCTGTGTTTCGATGGTAGGCGTTTGCTGGCAGCCGGCACCGGAAAATCTCCGGATTTGATATTTCGCGGCAATGTGCATGACTTTTTACTGCTGGCCTCACGCAAAGAAGACAGCGACACGCTGTTTTTTCAGCGACGCCTGAAAATAGAGGGCGATACCGAAATGGGCCTGGCAATCAAGAATTTCCTCGATGCCATTGAGATAGAATCACTGCCCTACCATCGACTGATGGACAAGTTTTTGAATCGTGGCGTGCGCCTGTACGAGCGCGTAACCTGACCCATTTTATAATCCTTTTACCGTTCCATGCCGGCATTACCGTTCCAGTAGCCGTTACAAATCGTGGTTGGCATCCAGCCTTCCAGTTCGGTATCGAATCGTTTGGGAGACTGTGGATCGCTTAATACCGCCGTGAAACGATCGATGATATCGATGGTATTCCGGGATTGTGGGCTGATGCGTAATACGTCGACACCCAGGTCGATTAATTGATCAATTTCGCCAAGCAGATTCATCGTTCGCGCCGACTGTGTCTGAATACCGTTAATACACAGGAAGGCCTCATCTTCTCGTGTTGACAGTAATAAACCATCTGGATAATCGAGGCAACGAAACTGGCAGTCATCCTTTTGCAGATTTTCGGCGCGTGCGGTAAAACAACGGGCTGAATAGGCCAGCGGCAGTCGTCCCCAGGCAAACACCTCGGTCTCCACGTTGTCGGGCCGATGTTGCTGAAATTCAGCCAGTTCAGTGGCTGAAAGTTCAACCGGTAGCGTCCAGCGAAGCAGGCCCTTTTCACTGAGCTTCTTCAGGGTACGGCTATTGTAGATATTGACCGAAGGGCCGGTAACGAAAGGCTTGCCAAGTTCATTCAGGATTTGTACGGCGGCGATATCATTAGCCTCGATCAGAAACGGACTTTCCACACAAAGTCTTTTCAATGCACCGAGTTCGGATGCCGCCTCCAGCAATGTCAGGGTGGATAAAATAACCGTCTTGCCCTGCGCCTGTAGTTGCTCTCCGATACGGATCCAGTCCTTGGTACGCATAATACGGCGCTTGGAACAGATGGTTTCACCCAGGTAAACAATATCTACAGCGGTATTGGCAACGCGTTGGTAAAAATCTTCGACCTGTTGTTTCGACCAGTAGTAGAGGATTGGCCCCAGGGCCAGTTTCGGTACAGTTGTCATATCACTGCCATGGCCTGGCATAGGCACCCAGTGTGGTTTGTGCTCCCTCGGAAACCCTCTCCAGCGCATCTATCCATTCGACCTTCGTTTTGAAGTTTTCCGGGTTCTGTTTGGCAGTATCAATCGCGGCACGCAAAACACGCGTTACCTGTTTGACATAGGTGGGGCTGCGCTGTCGGCCTTCCACTTTCAAGGCTTTGACACCAATGCGCATCAATTCCGGTAATAGTGACAGCGTATTCAGACTGGTTGGTTCCTCGATCGCATACCCGGTTTTGTTTTCTACCTGATAGCGTCCTTTACACAGGGTCGGGTAGCCCGCATTTTCACCGTCTGCATAACGGTCGATCAATACACCGTTAAGCCGTGATTCCAGGCCACCGGGTGTTTCTTTCCAGCGAACCGCACTGGCCGGTGAACAGGCACCGAAGGTGTTGGGAGATTGCCCGGTGGCATAAGACGACAGCAGGCAACGTCCTTCGACCATCACACACAGGCTGCCGAAGCCAAATACTTCAATATCGACCGGGCTATCCCGGATCACCTGTTCGACTTGTTTAACAGACAACACCCGTGGCAGCACCGCGCGCTGGATAGCGAAGTTTTCATGGTAGAAACGCAATGATGCCGGGTTGGTCGCAGATGCCTGCACCGACAGGTGAAGACGCAAATCAGGCCAGCGTTCCGAGGCATAATCGAGTAAGCCGATATCGGCCAGTATGAGTGCATCCACCCCCAGTAGCGCGGCTCTGTCCACTGCCTGTTGCCAGCGTTCAAAGCCACTAACCTGCGGATAGGTATTTATCGCGACGAAGATCTTCGCACCACGCGCATGCGCATAGGTAACGCCCTCGGCGGCCCGTTTGTCATTAAAGTTAAGGCCGGCAAAATGACGAGCATTGGTATCGTCCTGGAATCCGATATAGACGGCATCGGCACCGCTATCAACAGCCGCTTTTAACGACGGTAGATTGCCTGCCGGACAAATCAGTTCCATATTGAATTCCTGAATGAATGGGTACGGCCAATAAGGCGATTATTATCAGCCCGGTTCGGGGCCGGCTCCTTGACCTCGATCAATTTAACGCTAGTTCAGAGCGCTACCCGATCAAAGTAGCGCAGACGATATAACAGTCTTGGTGCTTTACTGTCGTCATTGAATCCTGAGCGGTCATGCAGGACATTGTTACTGATCAGACCCTGGCCGGATTGCAGGGTAGCACGGTAGATAAAGGGTGAATCTGCACGAAGGATTTCGTCCAATACGCTTACCGCTTGCTGTGTGAGGGCGTCTTCGCGCCAGATAACATTGCGCTTGCGCGCCGTATAGCGCATATGTAACGTGCCGCTAGCCCCGGCCATAAAAACCGGCCCGCTGCGATCGGGTCGATTGACCCTCTCGTCAACGCGGTTCTCCGGGATGATCATCACATCTTCATGCATCAAGGCTTCGATCAGGGCAGGGTCGCGATCACGTATGAGGATATAGGCGATCTCATGATCCATTAGCGCATTCTCTCCCCCTTCGGCAGCTGCTCTAACGCAATGTAGCTGTAGTCCGTATATCTGCCGCGATAGTTCATTGTAGTAACCGTCCGTATGCCAGTGGATGGGGCGGTTGGTGTAGGGAATATAGTGCTTGTGCCACTGGTCATTCTTGACTTCCAGCGAGGTGATACCATCGTTATCTGCGCCGGTATTGCTATCCAGCGATATCAATCCGAATTGAGCGCCTAGTTGACGTGGAATCGTTTTATCCGGGTCGTCTCCGCCTGGCCCGGCAAATATAACCATATTGGATTTGCGCAGGCGCTGCAGCATCGCTTCGTGCTCAGCCGGGCTGAGTTGAGCAGGGTCCCTGATCTCAACAATCAGTTGCTCGATACCGGTTGGGTAGTCCAGCAACTTCTGTTCCCGCCATTGCTGGTAGGCGGATTCATTGTCCAGGTCATATTGCGGTAGCAACCGATTAAACAAACTCATCTCAATATTCTGCCAGGTTCCTTGAGCTTTATCTTTACCGTATGGATACCGACAAGTGTCTACTTTACGTTTGCTTGCCAGGCGCTAATTAGCGCTTTGGCTGCACGTTCAATCTCTGTATCGGTGGTGGGTGTGCCAATCGATAAACGTACCGCGCCGCGCGCCCGCTCTGTTTCAATCCCCATCGCACCCAGCACACCGCTCACCGCATCGCTTTCTTCGTGACAGGCGGAGCCGACCGAGGCGGCCACCTCGGCTGCCGCATGCACCAACAAATCCCGACCATCCACGTCCGGGAACGAGATATTAAGGGTGTTTGGCAATCGCTGTTCGGGGTGACCATTCAACACAAGTCCGGGAATAGCCTCGGCAAGCCGTGTGTGTAACTGGTCACGCAACTGGCGTAGCTGTTGTGTATGCCCGGATTGACGTTCGCTGGCAATGCGAGCTGCCTCACCCATGCCCGCAATGGCTGGTACATTCTCGGTACCTGGCCGCAACCCGGCTTCGTGACCGGCGCCCACCAACACCGGTTGCAGCGGTGTGCCGCGGCGCACATAAAGTACGCCTACGCCCTTGGTGGCATAGAATTTGTGCCCGGCCAGGCTAAGAAGATCGACGCCGAGATCGTTGACTGAAACCGGAATTTTGCTCGCTGATTGCGCCGCGTCGGTATGTAACAGGATGCCTCGCGGCCTGGTGATGGCGGAAATCTCCTCAATGGGCTGAATCGTGCCGACCTCGTTATTGGCGTGCATGATGGAAACCAGAACCGTATCATCGCGCAGAGCAGTAGACAGCCTGGCGGGGTCGACCAGGCCATGCTCATCTACCGGAATCACGGTTACTTCCCAGCCATCGTCGGCAAGGCGACGAAACGGTTGCTCTACGGCTGGGTGTTCAACCGCGCTCGTGATCAGATGTCGGCCCTTGTCACGCAGCGCACGGGCGGCGCCACGAATGGCCAGGTTATTGGCCTCGGTGGCGCAGCCGGTAAAAACGATTTCGTCAACTTGCGCGCCGATCAATTCAGCCACCTGTGCACGTGCCCGCTCGACTGCCGCATGGGCGTTACGACCGTATACATGGGTGGACGAAGGGTTGCCAAAGTGCTGATGCAGGTAGGGGTCGATAGCATCCGCGACCAGGGGGTCAACCGGTGTGGTGGCGTTGTAGTCGAGGTAGATGGGTGCGTTCATTTAATTCCTCTTATGCTTCTGCCCTTAGTTTGATTTTATCCATATAAGCATTTTTCATGGCTGTCTCGAACTCATCATTGGATGCATACTCATAACCGAATACCGGTTTCCACAGGCGCGGGTTCTCCATACATAGATAATAGAACACATCGCTTTTCCAGTTTTCCGGAAAGCTGTTATATACATGCGAAAACAGAGTGAGCTTGATCTCGTCAGGGTAAGACTGTTTACCGTTGGAATCGACCATCGGCATTTTTAATATTTGGGTAGGTATCGCCCGTTTACGAATTTCACGCATCACCGACTTGATATAGGTGAGCGTACCCATCGATACCAGTGCAACTTCTTCCGGCTCAAATAACGCACTAAGCTGTTCGACGACGTGTGCGTAATCCTGCTGCCATTGATCATAATGTACAATCGGGTGAAAGTGGAAACCGACCAGGTAACCCGCGTC
>QNFD01000188.1 GCA_003645435.1 Gammaproteobacteria bacterium
GTTGAAGATCCGGCTGTTTACAAATCCGTCTGGGCTGGTTTTATCGATCACATGTCGAAGGTCACGGGTAAGAAAGTCATCTTCTTCTCGGTTCAGTCCAATGCTGCTCAATTGGAGGCCATGCGTTCGGGCCGCCTGCATGTAGCGGGCTTCAACACGGGCTCTAACCCAATTGCAGTAAGTTGCGCCGGATTCGTTCCGTTTGCGATGATGGCGTCGCCCGATGGATCATTCGGCTACGAAATGGAAATCATCGTACCCGTCGACAGCGACATTATGACACCCGCCGATATCAAGGGCCGTACACTGACGTTCACGTCTCCAACATCGAACTCGGGCAACAAGGCTCCTTCGGCATTATTGAAATCGGAATTTGGGTTAGTCAAGGATGTCGACTTCAAAACCAATTTCTCAGGCAAGCATGACAATTCGGTTCTCGGCATTGCCAATAATGACTACGAAGTTGCGCCCATCGCCAATTCGGTTATGCGCCGCATGGTCGATCGTGAGGTTGTCGATCCGGCTAAAATTCGCACCATCTACAAATCACAAACCTTCCCAACGACTGGTTTCGGGCTTGCCCACAATCTTGATCCGACTCTGGCGGCGAAGGTTCGTCAAGCCTTCTTCACCTTCGAATGGGAAGGTTCGGCTCTGAAGAAAGAGTTCGAAAAATCCGGCGAAGGTAAATTTATCTCGATCGTTCACAAGTTTGATTGGGACGTCATCCGCAAAATCGATGCGGCCAACGGCATCAAGTACAGCTGCAAATAAAACCATCTCGGGCGGGGTCGAGCCACAGTTTCTGGCTCGCCTTCGCCTGAGTAGTAGCCGTTTTAAACAAATAAATCTTATAGATTAAGCCATGCTGCGCCTACAAAATCTGACCAAACAATATAAAACCGGCGACCTTGCCCTTAAGGACATCGATCTTGAAGTACCGGATGGTCAGGTTATGGCCCTGATTGGCCCGTCAGGCGCGGGCAAATCAACCCTGATACGATGCGTCAACCGTTTGGTTGAACCAACATCCGGCAGCGTTCATCTAAATGAAACAGAAATATCCAGCCTGAGTCAGAACCAGCTCAGGAAGGCGCGCCGGCGCATGGGCATGATATTTCAGGAATACGCCCTTGTCGAACGACTGAGCGTGATGGAAAACGTGCTCTCCGGGCGCCTCGGCTACGTATCCTTCTGGCGCAGTTACTTTCGGAAATTTCCGCAAAGCGATATCGACGAGGCGTTCCGGCTACTCGAACGAGTCGGCCTTGACCACATGGCGGACAAACGCGCCGATGAATTGTCTGGTGGCCAACGTCAACGGGTCGGCATTTGCCGAGCCCTGATTCAACACCCTGAATTGCTGCTGATTGATGAACCGACCGCCTCGCTTGACCCCAAGACGTCGCGTCAGATCATGCGCTTGATTTGTGAACTCTGCAAAGAACGCAAATTATCTGCGATCATTAACATTCACGATGTTTTGCTGGCCCAGATGTTCGCCGAACGCATTGTTGGCCTGCAATTGGGTGAAGTCGTCTACGATGGTCCTCCTGGTAATCTCACGCCCGAAGTTCTAACGACGATTTATGGTGAAGAGGATTGGGAGGCGACCATCGAAAAAACCGATGATGAGGATGATGAAGAAGCGGACGCTGTCCCGACATCCTCTGTCAGAGCGGAATAGAGGCAGCTGATATGTCCGCACCACGCACCTGGAAACGGCCACCATTTATCGAACGTCCGTTGCTACGCTGGGGATTGATCACCGGTGGCGCTCTTTTCCTGGTAATTTCAATCGGTACCATGGATGTTAATTGGGATCGGGTTGCCGCCGGCGCTCCACGCGCGGAACGGTTTATCGCTTCCTTTTTCCCACCCGATTTTACCAGCAAGTCCTCTGATATTTGGGAAGGCATCATTGAAAGCCTGTGGATGACCGTGGTCTCGACGGTTATCGGTATCCTGTTATCCATCCCGGTCGGATTGGGGGCCGCACGAAACTTGTCACCGCGCTATATCTACCTGATTTCACGTGGAATTCTTGCTCTTTCACGGACATTTCCGGAAATTATTATCGCGTTGTTTGCGGTCAAGTTGTTCGGATTTGGCCCGTTCGCCGGCATCATTGCATTATCCATTGGCAGTATTGGATTTTATGGCAAGCTACTCGCTGAAGACATCGAGGACATGGATCCGGTACAGGCGGAAGCCGTAAAAGCAACTGGGGCATCGTGGTTCCAATGGCTTAATTATTCGGTTCAACCGCAAGTCATGCCGCGCATGATTGGGCTGGCCATGTACCGCTTCGACATCAATTTCAGGGAGTCAGCAGTGCTGGGCATTGTCGGTGCGGGTGGTATCGGGGCGACTCTGCTGACGTCGTTTGACCGTTACGAATTTAGTTCATCTGCCGCCATCTTACTGATCATTATTGGCATTGTGATGGTTGTCGAATACTCGTCTGGCTACATTAGAAAGTGGGTTCGGTAATGCCCGTAAAACAACAGGGCAGCATCAAGGTCTGGAAACGCAGAAGCAGTAAACGTCAACTGGTAATCTGGTTTGGACAATTCATAGCTGTCGCAATTTTTGTCTACTGTTGGCAGTTGGTCTCGGAAAACACTATCTGGATGTTTGTCACCGATGCTCCCCGCCAGGCGGTAGATATGATGGAGCGCATGGTTCCACCAAAATGGAGTTACATGAATAGCCTGTGGCGGCCGATATGGGACACCATTACGATTGCCACACTGGGAACTCTGATGGCAGTTATTTTTGCTTTTCCCATCGCATTCCTGGCGGCGCATAATACGACTCCGTCTACTGCGTTTGCTCGCCCGATTGCGCTATTCATCATCGTCGCATCGCGCTCGATCAATTCTCTGCTGTGGGCGTTGATGCTGGTTACCATTCTCGGGCCGGGCGTGTTCGCCGGTGTTTTGGCCATTGGTTTCAGATCGATAGGCTTTTGTGCCAAGTTGCTTTATGAAGCAATAGAGGAGATCGACGAGACGCAAGTTGAAGCAGTAACTGCTACGGGTGCCAGCGGCGCGCAAATTCTGAACTATGGAATTGTTCCGCAAATCCTGCCCGCCTTTGCTGGCATTTCTGTTTTTCGCTGGGACATCAACATTCGCGAATCAGCCATTTTGGGCCTGGTCGGCGCGGGCGGGATCGGATTGCAACTCAGTTCCTCGATTGACACCGTGACCTGGACCCAGGTCTCCGTTATTCTGCTGGTTATCCTGGTGACTGTTGTCGTCAGCGAATGGGTTTCCGCAAAAGTGCGGCACGCTATTATTTAACAGCTGGATTCCAGGGGGTCAGAGCTAAAGATCTGACCCCGTAGAGTTAAGTTTTTTCAGGCATATCCCAACTCAGATTCGACTTCGGTCAGTGACTCATCGATGATGTTCAAGGCAAAATCCATGTCATCGCGCGTGGTGACCAGTGAGGGCGTAAAGGTCAACACATTACCCATCGTCGTCTTGAAGCTGAGTCCCCTGGAAAGTGCCGCGTAAAGTACCATATCAGCGGCAACGTTAGCCTGCTCGCGAGTATCCCGATCTTTCACCAGCTCGGCGCCAAACAGGAAACCACGGCCTCGCACATCGCCAATCAGGGGATGTCGCTCCATCATCTCGGTTAAGCGCTCGAGTGCGTAACTACCAACCGACGCGGCATTTTCCGCCAGACCCTCTTCTTCGATGATTTGAATAGTGGTTAGCGCCGCACGCGTGGTAACCGGGTTTTTCTCATGGGTGTAATGACCGTAGGCATAATTTTCCGCGACATCGAGTTCGGGTTTACAGATAACGCCGGCGATCGGCAAGATACCGCCACCCAGGCTTTTACCGATCACGAGGATATCGGGTACTACATCGTCATGTTCACAACAGAACATCTTGCCTGTCTTACCGAGACCGGTTGGTATTTCATCGAAGATTAACAATGTACCATGGGCATCGCAGGCTTCCCGTATCTGCTGCCAGAACCCGGGTGGCGCTATGTACGGAACCGCACGACTAGGCTCGGCGATAATGGCGCCAATATCGCCCTCTTTTTCGAGTACATAGCGAATTTGATTGGCACATAACTCGGCACTACCCTCGCGCACGCCCCAGGCGTTCCGGTAATCGCCAAATGGGGGTACATGCTCGGTACCCGGCAGCAGGGGTCCTACCGGGCCCCCACGAAACATTTCCTCGCCACCAACGCTCGATGCACCGAAACCGGCACCGTGAAAGGCGTCCCAGAAGGAAATGGTTTTGAATCGACCGGTGGCGACCCGCGCCATTTTCAACGCGATCTCAATTGCATCCGAGCCACCCGTGGTAAACAGGGTTTTTGATAAACTGCCCGGAGTAATCTGCGCGAGCTTTTCGGCGAGTTCGGCTGCCACATCACAGGCAAAGCGACGCGGTGCAAAGGGTAGTTCCTGCATCTGCTTCGTAATCGCTTCGACTAAACGGGGATGACCATAACCAATGTGATGGACGTTATTACCATGGAAATCCATGTAGCGCTTACCGGCGTGATCTTCGATCCAGATACCTTCTGCCTTGCGGATTGTATTAAGACAGGGTGTAGAAACCGACTGATGCAAAAAATACCGTTCATCGCGATCCAGTATTTTGCGAGCCTCGTCGTTAATATGTGCCGCCTGCCAGCCCTGTCGCCGCGGAGAACTATTAACATCGCCTTCCGCGCTCCGTGGTGAAATTTTTGACTTCACAATTGGTAATTTACCCATTTAAGTACTCGGTTGGTCCGGGTTAATCCTGTTATTGACATTGGGTCCGCCTGTTTTGCCTATCATACAATGCCAAAGGTGTATGCACCCAAAGAAACCTGCGATTAAACAGGCCTTACTCCTGGTCTACCCGATAACCCCGTAAATGGTGAAATAGCGGCATCGAGTAGTGGTAAAAATCCGAACAGCACCTATGATTAATGTTCAGGGGAAGGACTTTATCCAACCGGGGATGCTTAATGCTATTCCCGTCGGATAAGAATTGGTTTAAATAAAACCGATAAACGAGTTGAGTTCTAATATATGACGGCAGGCAATAAATACAAAAATATCTACCTGGGGACGCTGGCATTTATTGCCATCTTGATCTCCGCTTCAATCATTATCATCGACTATATCGCGGCCGAAGAGTCGAGCATGGTTGAAGTTAATGATATCGGTGGGCGACAACGAATGCTCTCCGAAAGAGTCGTTCACCTGCTGCTCGAATACGCGGTGGAAACCGATGCGGGCGCTCGTGATGATATCATCGAACTGATCAATCTTTCCCTGGTAGCATTCGATAAAACTCATAACCTGTTGATCAGGGGCCACCTGTCCAGCGGCCAGACAGTCCTCTTCTCCGATAATATTGACGATATCTTTTTTGGCGCGCCCGAGTATCTGGATAAAAAAGCCCGCATATTTATCTACAACACACGGGAGGTACTGGGTCGTGAGTGGTCACCAATATTAATATCCAATTACTATTTAAAACAATTACGAGAGGCTGCGAAACAGGATTTACACAGCAGTATGGAAGCCCTGGCGGCGCAATATACAAAAAACAGCCAGGTTAGAATAACCCGGCTAAGAATGGTAGTTGCCGCCCTGCTTGGCGGCATAGTGATCGTGGTTTTTGGGGTTGGTATTTTTGTATTTATTCCTATGTTCCGGCGCATCGAACATCAGGAACAGGAATTACACAAAAAGGCATTTATAGATCCTCTGACAAATTGTCATAACCGCCGCAGCTTTCTTGCCAATGCCGGCACCGCTTATGAACGTAGTCGGCGTTACGACCATACCTTTGCGGTCCTGTACATCGATATCGA
>QNFD01000189.1 GCA_003645435.1 Gammaproteobacteria bacterium
CCAGTTTTACCAGCAGGGCATTGTTCTGATACAACAGGTCGAAGTAAACGCTTCTACCCGCGATAGATGAAAATAAATTGAGCAGGCGTTCAAATAGCGCAAGCTGCTGCTCACTCCGGCAGATTTCTTCAAGTATTGCTGGAATCAGCGTACTGAATCGCTGTTTTGCCCGCGCCGACATAAAGCTCCAGGCTTTCGATCCAAAAAAGGTCACCAGGCAGCGATGAATTTCCTCGGGATTATTAAGGCCGATAGAAGTCATATACTCGATTTGCTGCAACCCGGTTTTCTCGTCACCGATAGAATCGCTAATAACCATCGACGAGCGCGGTTCTGCCTCGCGTTTAAACAGTTCAGCGAAGTGGCTGCCGACCTTTTGACGATGCATTTGCAAATTTTCGTTAAGCGCCTGCCAATGCGGGTATCCCATGACCTCGGCGATACGCTCCCGTAAAAGCGGGTTTTGCGGGCAGGTATGGATTTGTTCATCGTTCAGCATCTGGATTTTGTTTTCGAGCACGCGTAAAAATACATAGGCGCCCCGCAAATCTTCAACCGTCCCGGCGGCTATGATTTTCTGCTGTTGTAAAACATCGAGGCAGTACAAAATCTGCGTGTTTTGCAATTGTTTGTTGCGGCCGCCTTTGAGTATCTGGAACGCCTGCACGAAAAACTCGATTTCCCTGATACCGCCGTTACCCAGTTTGATGTTGTCCTGCATACCCCTGGATCTGGCCTGCAGGTCGATCTTGTCCTTCAGTGTCGCGAGGCCTTCGAAGACTTTATAGTCATGATATTTTCGATACACGAAAGGTTTCAGAATAGAGACAAGATGCTTGCGATCGGCATCGCTACCGGTTACGACTCGTGCTTTCACCATCGCATATTGTTCCCATTCACGACCGTGTAACTGATAGTAGTGTTCGAGTGCAGCGTGATTGAGTACCACGGGTCCGGAATCTCCCCAGGGTCTCAGGCGCAGATCGACTCTATAGACAAAACCATCTTCGGTGGATTCGTTGAGAATCTGGGTGAATAAACGCGTCAGCCGGGTGAAGAATTCCTGATGCGACAGGCGGCCGTAACCTTCGAGTTCACCGTCGCTGGCATAACAGCAAATTAAGTCGATATCGGAGGAAAAATTGAGTTCGCGTCCCCCCAGTTTGCCCATGGCTATTATGTCTAATTCGATTTTGTTGCCGTTTTCATCCAGTGGTTGACCATGCTTGGAAACCAGATTGTGGTAACTTGCCTCGAGGGCCTTGCGAATCAGCAGGTCTGCCAAATCGCTGAGATGGTACAGGGTTTGCTGTAGCGGGTTTTTTTCGATGACATCAAGATAGATGATTTCGATCAATTTTAGATGACGAAAAAAGCGTAGGCTGCGCTTGACCAGGTCCAGGTTCTGAATATCTTCTTGCGCCGGAAGAATCATCGAGTCTTCGAGTTTGAAATGCTTGAGACGATGAAGTCGAAGCAATATAGATGGATCTCGACAAAGATGGCCGAGGGCGTAGGAACTCGCGATCGCCAGACGTTGAATTTTGTTTTCAAACCCGGTATCGAAAGAACAGGTATCGGAAACCAGTTCGGGCAAGAGTTGTTGCCAGTGATACAGATCATCTTGCAGGAGTGGGTGGCTGGAAAGTTCAGTGTTCATATTGAGTTAAATGTGAATGAGAATAATTATTATTTACATTAACATTAAAGTTCTATAATATTCGCCCTTTCAGGACTCTTAATCTACTTCAATTTAATCCAGGTAATCTATAGTAATGTACAAAATATTCCAGCAAATAGGAGTCTTCCTGTTCGTAATCTCATTCTCCGCCGGGACGATGGCTGCAGAGGTAAATATTTACTCAGCGCGAAAAGAAAAATTGATTAAACCACTGCTCGATCAGTTTAGCGCGCAAACGGGGATTAAAACCAATTTAATTACCGCCAGTGCCGACAAGTTACTCACTCGGATGGTTAACGAGGGCAGGAATACGCCGGCGGATATTCTTATTACCGTCGATGCGGGTCGTTTATATCGGGCCGTACAGGCCGATATTTTTCAACCCATTAAAAGCCGGAAAATCGAGCAAATTGTACCGGCCCATCTGCGTCATCCGAATATGCTCTGGATTGGCTTATCGCAGCGCGCTCGAGTCATATTCTATGCACCGGATCGGGTCAATCCCGAGCAGCTTTCAAGTTACGAAAATCTCGCGCAGGAACAGTGGCATAAACGCATCTGTATTCGTGGTTCCGGTAACATTTACAACCAGTCCCTGGTCGCATCTATGATCGTAGCCAATGGCGAACAGGCAACGCAGGATTGGGCAGAGGCGTTGGTCAATAATATGGCACGACCGCCAAAGGGCGGCGACCGGGATCAAATTAAAGCCGCCGCGGCAGGGCAGTGCGATATTGCTGTCGCAAATACCTATTATTATGGCAAAATGCTGGAAGCCAAGAAAGATTCTGCACAGTACCGGGCGGCCAAAAAGATGGCGCTTTTCTGGCCGAATCAAGACGGTCGCGGCGCCCATGTCAATATTAGTGGTGCGGGTATTAGCAAGTATTCCCGCAATCGGGAAAATGCGATTAAATTACTCGAATTTCTGGTCAGCCCGGAAGCCCAGGACTGGTATGCCAGGGTTAATTACGAGTACCCGGTGAATGCCGAGGTAAAGCCGAGTGGACTGCTCGCTTCCTGGGGATCTTTTAAGGCGGATGGCCTGAATCTCTCAAAACTGGGTGAGTTGAATGCCGAAGCGTTAAAAACGATGGACAGGGCAGGCTGGAAATAGGCATATAACAAGAACCGCCCGACATCGGCAAATTGCAGCGAGAAGAGTAATATATTAGTGATAATTAGTGATTAACTCGAAAATTCGATTTTCCGCATCTCTGTTCGAACGTTTGTGGCAACCGGGCATATTGCTGACCGCGTTTGTATTCAGTATTCCGGTTTTAACTATCGCCAGTTTTTTATTCCTGCCGACAGGTGATATCTGGCAGCATCTGGTCGATACAGTGCTGGCCGATTACCTGCTCAATTCTGTACTGTTAATGATCGGTGTTGCTCTGGGTACGTTTTCAATGGGTGTCACCTGTGCCTGGCTTACCAGCCTGTGCGAGTTTCCAGGCAAGAAGCTATTCATCTGGACCCTGCTATTACCGCTTGCGATGCCGGCCTATATCATCGCCTATACCTATACCGGGATGTTCGACTTTGCCGGGCCAGTACAGACCCAGATTCGAGACTGGACCGGATGGGGGTACGGTGACTACTATTTCCCCGAAGTGCGCTCTCTGGGCGGTGCTATCGTGATGCTCTCGCTGGTGCTCTACCCCTATGTTTATCTGCTTGCGCGAGCCGCATTCCTGGAACAGTCGGTCTGTGTAATAGAGGTTAGCCGCACGCTTGGATGTAATGTCTGGACGAGTTTTTATCGGGTCGCGTTACCGCTGGCCCGGCCCGCCATAGTAGCGGGTATGTCACTAGCGTTGATGGAAACCCTGGCGGACTATGGCACCGTTTCCTATTTCGGCATTGGCGTATTCACTACCGGAATCTTTCGAACCTGGTTTGGCCTGGGCGATAGCGGCGCGGCAGCAAAACTGGCTGCAATCCTGCTTTTATTTGTATTCACCCTGGTGGTGGTCGAGCGCTGGTCGCGCCAACGCGCGCAATATCACCATACCACCAACCGTTATAGCAAGTTACCTGTTTATCGGCTAACCGGTGCGAGGGCCCTGATTGCCTGTATCGCCTGTCTAATGCCGCTGCTTTTTGGATTCCTGTTGCCGGCCTTCCAGCTTAGCCTGTGGGCGATTGATACCTACGCGGTTATGATTGATAGTTCTTTTTATAAACTGGTGTTACATACTGTTTTACTGGGATTATCAACCGCCGTGCTCGCAGTAATGCTGGCCTTGTTCATGGCTTATGGAAAACGGGTACTGGCGAGTAAACTGGTTTTCGCATCGATCCGCGTGGTTGCCATCGGCTACGCGGTGCCGGGTACAATCATTGCCGTTGGCGTTATCATTCCATTGACCTGGTTCGACAATACACTGGATAGCTATATGCGTGAACAGTTCGATATTTCGACGGGATTATTGCTAAGTGGTACCCTGTTTGCGCTTATGTTTGCCTACCTGGTTCGTTTCCTTGCGGTATCGATACAATCGGTTGAGTCGGGACTGGTGAAGATCAAGCCGTCGATGGATGAAGCCGCCAGGTCACTGGGGCGTAAACCGACGGATATTTTGTTCAATGTTCACTTGCCCCTGATGAAGGGTTCGGTGCTAACCGCATTACTCATTGTATTCGTGGATGTCATGAAAGAGTTGCCGGCAACCCTGATTCTGAGACCATTCAATTTTAATACCCTTGCGGTACGCGCCTTCGAACTGGCATCGGACGAACGCCTGGCCGATTCTTCCAGCGCGGCCCTGATGATTGTTGTGGTAGGTTTGTTACCAGTCATTCTATTGAGCAAGAGTATCGCCAGTTCCAGGGCCGGTTCATGACTTCCCAGCTTGACGTCGAAGATCTGGAAGTGCGCTATGACGACTATGTGGTGCTGAAGGCGATATCTTTTAGCCTGAAGCCGGGTAAAATAGGTTGTATTTTAGGTCCAAGCGGCTGCGGCAAAACCACCGTATTGCGGGCTATCGCCGGCTTTGAACCAGCCTATGGCGGACGTATTCTAATCGACCGGGTAGAAGTTAGTTCGCGCGACTATTGCGTGGCGACTGAAAAGCGTAACATCGGCATGGTATTTCAGGATTTTGCCCTTTTCCCGCATTTGTCGGTGGCTGACAATGTGCGATTTGGGCTAAAATCCTGGTCGTCCAGGGAACAAAAGGAACGAGTTCAGGAACTACTCGCAATGATCGGTATGCCGGCTTATGGCCAGGCCTTTCCGCATCAGCTTTCGGGTGGGCAGCAACAGCGGGTCGCACTCGCACGAGCAATGGCGCCGCGACCCGGTATACTGTTAATGGACGAGCCATTTTCGAGCATGGATATCGATTTGCGCGAACAGCTGGCACGTGAGGTTCGCAACATACTTAAGCAGGAAAATGTGACCGCGATCCTGGTCACTCATGATCAAAATGAGGCATTCGCGTTAGCGGACGAGATATGCGTGATGAACGAAGGCAGAATACAGCAGCAGGATAGCGGATATAATTTATACCATCGGCCGGCGAATCGATTCGTTGCCGATTTTATAGGGCAGGGAGTCATTATTCCGGCGACCGTCGAGAACGAACACAGTGTCCGCACCGAGTTGGGTTCTATCGAGGGAGAGGTACCGCCCGGCAGCGCAAAAGGGTCGCTAGTCGATGTCCTAATCCGCCCCGATGACGTGGTTCACGACGACAGTTCCAGCGACACGGCGATTGTCGTCGAAAAGTCATTCAGAGGCGCGGATTTCCTGTATTTCCTGCGCATGGACAGTGGTATAGAAGTGTTGTGCCTGGCGCCTAGCCATCACGACCACAAGATAAATGAACGAATCGGTATTCGATTAAACGTTGATCATCTGGTCATACTCGAGCGCAGTTAAATTTAGATGTTAACCAAAATTATTCTGACCCTGCTGGTGATAGTGGGCGCACTCTGGTTCGCGTCGCGTCAGCGCGGTGAACCTAAACAACGCGTGCTCGTGATTGCGACTAAAGAGGAACAACAAAAAAAGCAAATGTTGCGGCATGGGGCCTATATTTTTATGGCGATTATGGTGCTTGCCGCTTCGGTTATGATTTACATAGAAGTAGCGGACAGCTATACGACCGTGACAGTTCACGTGATCAATACCCAAACCGGGGCACGCA
>QNFD01000190.1 GCA_003645435.1 Gammaproteobacteria bacterium
CGCATAATTCGTCCAGGGACATTGGCGTCTGCAGGGCCCCACTCAATACGATATCGTGCCGGCCGACGCTGCCAAAGCTGCCCAGCACATCCCAACCCATTATTTTTCCAAGCTGCGCATTATTACCAACTTGCGGATGGGCATCCAGCGGTAAATGGTAAGCGATCAAGTTGATATTGTTTCTTATCAGGCGTCGAATTCGACGGCCCTTAAAACCAGCGACTGGTTGTGACTCACCCTTCCAGAAATAACCATGATGCACTAGCAAGGTATCTGCCTTTTGCGCAATCGCCGCGTCGATCAAATCCAGGCTCGCGGTAACACCGGCAACAATATGAGTAACCTCGGTCGAAGATTCCACCTGTAGCCCGTTAGGGCAATAGTCATCGAACTCGTGTATGCGTAGAAAATCATCACAAAAATCGCACAACTGTTTTAGCTGCATTACCAATATCCTCTGAAAAACCCTGACCCGGCAACAAACCGTTCAGAGTAGCCTGCCTAATAGCCGCTTATGATACTATTTCCGCATGAAGTTAATCAAAGCTGTTAGTTTTATCATTCAGTTCGGGCTAATTGGCCTGGGCATGGCCGCTTTGTACTTGATCTGGCAATCAGATCACGACGGTAGCGAGCTGATTAATTTCTTTTCGCCATCACAGCTGATGCAACATTCGAATGACTCAGCCGCCGGTAACACCAGTCCAGTTACATCCTACGCCGATGCGGTGGCCTCCTCCTTTAACTCGGTGGTAACCATATATACCACTAAACAGGTTAAACATAAAACCCATCCACTGCTAAACGATCCGATTTTCAACCAGCTGTTCGGTGAGCAACTGGAACGTCGTCAGCGTGACAATACCGAAATTAATCTGGGTTCCGGGGTCATAATCAGTAGCGACGGCTATATCATCACCAATCAGCATGTTGTCACTGGCGCCGACGAGATTCTGGTTTCGTTGTCTGACGGACGCGGCAGTCAGGCTGTGCTCGTCGGCGAAGACCGCGAAACCGATATAGCGATATTACGTATTCCAATCAACGGACTCGACGAAATCGCGGTGGCAGACACTCAACCCATTCGGGTTGGAGATGTTGTGCTGGCGATTGGAAATCCGCTAAATGTCGGTCAAACCGTGACCATGGGTATCATTAGCGCGACCGGCAGAAATCGTATCGGCCTTAATACATTCGAAAATTTTATTCAGACTGATGCCGCGATTAACCCGGGCAATTCCGGCGGCGCATTGGTCAATGCCCGGGGACAGCTAATCGGAATTAATACCGCGATCTTCAGTCAGGAAGTCGGTGCACAGGGCATAGGATTTGCGATTCCAATTTCTATCGCGCTCGATATCAAGCAGCAGATTATAGACAACGGCAAGGTCAGCCGTGGCTGGATTGGCGTCGAGGGTACGCAAATCACCGCGAAAGCGGCAATGGAGACCGGTAATCCCAACATCAGGGGCGCGCTCATCGTTGGTGTTTTCATCGACAGTCCTGCGGACATGGCCGGTATACGGAGCGGCGATATAATGGTTGCGGTGAATGGCGAACCAGTTGATAACATACGTGATTTACTCGAAGTAATAACCCTGTATCAACCAGGCGAAATCATCGAAATCACGGTATTCAGGGGTCCTCAGGAAATGATTTTTTCGATGCGCGCAACCGAACGTCCGCAGTGACCACAGAGATAACGCCTATTGATCGTTCCCTTCGTCGATATGAGGATTCATTTCAGGACTGTTGCCTGATTCGAAACTCGGCAGAACGAGCATGCGCGATCAGGCCTTCTCCACGCGCGAGTACCGAGGCCGTTGTACCCAGTTGCGAGGCAGATTCTGGTGTACACCCGATCAGGCTTGAGCGTTTCTGGAAATCATAGACACCCAGCGGCGACGAAAAGCGTGCGGTTCTCGAAGTTGGCAATACATGGTTAGGCCCTGCGCAGTAATCTCCCAGTGCCTCGGCGGTGTAACGACCCATAAAAATAGCCCCGGCATGTCTAATCTCACGGGCTACCGTGGGCGCGTCGTCAATTGATAATTCCAGGTGTTCCGGCGCAATAATATTCGCCACCTCGATCGCTTCTTCCATATCGCTGACCTGTACCAGCGCGCCATTCGTTGATAACGAGGCATTGATAATGTCTTTACGGGGCATATCTTTTATGAGGCGATTAAGGCTGTCCTCCACCGCATCGAGAAAGCCGGCATCCATCGATAATAATATAGCTTGTGCGTCTTCATCGTGCTCGGCCTGCGAAAACAAATCCATCGCGATCCAGTCAGGATCGGTATTACCATCGCAGATAACCAGGATTTCTGAAGGGCCGGCGATCATGTCGATTCCCACCTTGCCAAATACCATGCGTTTTGCGGTAGCGACATAAATGTTGCCCGGGCCCACAATCTTATCGACGCATGGAATGGATTCGGTCCCGTAAGCCAGCGCCGCCACCGCCTGGGCTCCGCCAATAGTAAAAACCCGATCCACAGTCGCGATATGTGCGGCTGCGAGAACCAGTTCATTCACCACTCCTGCAGGAGTCGGTACGACCATGATCAATTCTTCGACGCCTGCAACCCTGGCTGGTATAGCGTTCATTAGTACCGAGGAAGGATAGGCAGCCTTGCCGCCCGGCACGTACAGCCCTGCCCTGTCCAGGGCTGTTATTTGTTGACCCAGCACGGTGCCATCGGATTCGGTATATTGCCAGGATTCCAGCTTTTGGTGGTTAGCATAGGATCTGATCCTGGACGCCGCCTGTTCGAGCGCATTGCGCTCGCACTCAGACAAACCGTCATAGGCTTGTTGCAGACGGCTCAGCGGTAACTCTAGCTGTGATACCGAGTCTGCCGGCAATGAATCAAATTCGGCAGTAAATTCCAATAACGCCGCATCACCGCGAGTTCGCACCGCGTTAATAATATTATTAACCCTGGTCATCACAGCGCCGTCTGATTCCGTATCCCGGTTCTGTAAATCCCTTAATTGCTGCCGGAAATCCGGAGCCTGACTGTTCAGGCGTTTTATCTCGACCGTCATCCTGGCTACTCCGCCACGGCCTTTTCTATGTTTGCCACTAAATCCTTAACCGCCTGGTTTTTCATCTTTAACGAGGCGCGATTGACAATTAAACGGGAGCTGATATCCATGATGTGATCCAGCGGCTCTAGTCCATTGGCCATCAAAGTATTGCCGGTATCAACCAGATCGACTATCAAATCAGCCAGGCCTACTATCGGCGCCAGCTCCATTGAACCGTACAGTTTAATCAACTCAACCTGCCGCCCCTGTTGTAGAAAAAATTTGCGCGTAATCGCTGGATATTTGGTGGCCACCTTGAGCCGGCCTCCTGGTCTGGGTCTATCGACTAATCCGGCAGTCATCATTTTGCAGGTTGCAATTTTCAAATCCACGCGCTCGTAAAGCCCTTCACCGCCGTGTTCCAGCAACACATCCTTCCCAGCAATCCCCAGATCCGCCGCCCCATATTGTACATAGGTCGGCACATCGGCTGAGCGGATCAAGACCAGCTTGATATTTACCTGATTGGTAGCAAACACCAGTTTGCGGCTAGTAGATAAGTCGTCAAGAGCTTCGATCCCGGCGCGCGCCAACAGCGGCAGCGTAGCATCCAGAATTCGACCCTTGGCGAGCGCGATCGTTAACTGCTGAGACATGGTGGCTACTAGTTATGGTACGCGTTGAATCTGGGCGCCTAAACCGGCGAGTTTTTCTTCGATATGGTCGTAACCACGGTCTATATGATAAATGCGCTCGACTACGGTTTCACCTTTAGCGACCAGTCCCGCAAGGATCAGGCTGGCTGAGGCACGCAAATCGGTGGCCATCACCTGGGCCCCGTTTAAATCTTTCACGCCCCGGATAATCGCGGTATTACCTTCAACATGGACATTCGCGCCGAGGCGGGAAATTTCCTGGATATGCATAAACCGATTTTCAAATACGGTTTCCGTCACCGAACCGGTTCCGTCGGCGATCGCATTTAAGGCACAAAACTGGGCCTGCATGTCGGTCGGAAAGCCTGGGTAAGGCGCTGTTCTGATATTCACCGCTTTGGGTTTTTTACCCTCCATGTCGAGCTCGATCCAATCACTACCGATATCGATGAGAGCGCCTGCTTCGGTGAGTTTGGCCAGTACCGCATCGAGTAATGTGGGGTCGGTATACTTGACCAGCACCTTTCCACCCGTAATCGCCGCCGCTACCAGGTAGGTCCCTGTTTCAATCCGATCCGGTAGTACCGAATAGTCGCAGCCCTCGAGTTTTTCGACACCATGAATGGTAATCGTGTCGGTACCCGCATTCTCGATTCGGCCACCCATGGCATTGATAAAATCGGCGAGGTCGACTACCTCGGGTTCGCGTGCCGCGTTCTCGATCACAGAGGTTCCATTGGCGAGGCTCGCCGCCATCATCAAATTTTCGGTGCCGGTAACCGTGACCTGATCCATCACAATCCGGGCACCCTTGAGGCGATCAACCCGGGCCTTGATATAACCCTGATCGACATCAATTTTTGCACCCATCGCCTCCAGCCCGGAGAGGTGCATATCGACAGGCCGGGCGCCAATCGCACAACCGCCGGGAAGCGAGACCTCGGCTTCTCCGTAACGCGCCAACAAAGGCCCAAGAACTAATATGGACGCACGCATGGTTTTTACCAGTTCGTAAGGAGCAAAGGTATTTTCGATAGTCGTCGGGTCAACTTCTATGCTCATTTTCTCACCAATCGTGAGAGTTACACCCATTCGGCCCAGTAACTCCATGGTCGTGGTGACGTCATGCAAATGGGGCACGTTACGAATGATTACCGGACTACTTGCCAGTAGCGTACCTGCGAGAATCGGCAGCACCGCATTCTTCGAACCAGCTACCCGTACCTGCCCGGATAATGGGATACCGCCCCTGATAATTAGTTTGTTCATTGACTAGCTTATGTTATGTTTTAACTGAAGCAATTTAACGGCGAGTATTCTATCAGATGCCTGAAAGGAATGTAGGGCTTACTTGGATCCAGGTATCAGACGGATGTGGGGAATGCCTAGATATCATAATCCTGATTACGATCGTGCAAGGTTTTAATCAAACCATCGATACCGTGTTTCCTGATCTGGCGGGCAAAACTGGAACTATAGTTTGAAACCAGGCTGACATCGTCGACGCTGATGTCAAACACCTTCCAGCCCTGACCACCCTGTCTCAGCCGGTAGTTTATCGGAATCGGGAATCCTCCCGCCTGTTCAATTTCGGATTTAACCGTGACATTGCCGGTTTCGTTTGAAACTTCCATCGGCAGGTAAACGATATCCTGATTATTATAATCGAGCAGTGCCCGGCTATAGGTACGTACCAGTAAGACCTGGAATTCCTTGACTATTAATGGTCTTTGCTCTGCGCTAATCTCGTTTCGATAACGACCCAGCGCGAGGTCGATCATACCTTCTAAATCAAAGTGTGGTAACACAACCTCGCCCACCAGCGCATATAGTTTGGCAGGATCCTGCTGGAATTGCTCCGAGTTAGATCTGATTTCTTTTAACACGCGCGCGGAAGTACTCCTGATCAGATCTTCCGGGCCCAATTCTGTAGCCATCGCAGGCTGCAGGCAAAACAAACATAGCAGGAAGACCGTTATTTTCTTCATTCGTAGTCACCACTCACGCTTTTCAATTTGAACACATGATTATTGTAATCGTTCACTACTTTTAAATAATCCGCGTAGGCAAATACATAAACCCGCATCGCGTCCAGAATTTTCTTGGGTTCTTCGAGACCGGCCTCAAAA
>QNFD01000191.1 GCA_003645435.1 Gammaproteobacteria bacterium
CAGATACTGGCCGAGGTCAAAGGCAAAAAATAGAGCTACTACGGCCGCAATTATTCCGATCAGAACCAGTTTTTTCTTCATTTGCTACAACTCACTTATTTACAGGATTAATTCTATTAATCGGCTCTGCATGAAAATCATGTAATAAGATAGAACGTCATTCCGGCATGTTTTTAAGCAGGAATCCATTGATAAGTTGCCTAAATATTTAAATGCTGGCTTCTTTTTTAATGGATACCGGCCTGCGCCGGCATGACGATTGCTGTTTTTATAAGCTATCTAGCATTACATGATTTTCATGCAGAGCCATTTTCTATTAATTAAGACTTCAACGCACGGTATCAGTTCAGCATTAAACCTGTAACCAGTAATTGTTTTGTGACACCATGCGCGTGCCAAATTTTCTGGTTGCTCAAGATGGATTATTTAAAGTCACTCAGCCTCAACACGCAAGGGATTCTATGCCTGGTTGGCGCCGTGGTATTTCTGACCATCAGCGATTCGATCATAAAATGGCTTAGCCCGACTTATGCCTTACACGAAATCATGCTGTTTCGTTCATTGTTTGCATTGCTATTGGTATTTGTCATCATCCAACTCGAAGGTGGTTTGAAGACACTCAAAACACGGCGTCCGCTACTACATTTTTTTCGAGGCTCATTACTGGTACTGGCAAACATGTTTTTCTTTCTCGGCCTCGCGACTTTGCCGTTTGCCGAGACTGTCGCACTGTTCTACGTCGCGCCTCTGTTTATCTGTATATTGTCCCAGCCCGTTCTCGGTGAGAGAGTTGGGGCAGTGAGGTGGCTGGTAATACTGGTTGGCTTTGGCGGTGTCTTAATCATGGTAAGGCCCGGTGTCGAAGTTTTCAGATTTACCAGTTTGTTACCGATTCTGGCCGCATTGAGCTATGCGGTAATGCAAATGCTGACGCGGAAACTTGGCATGCAGGAAAAAGCCGGCACCCTCACATTTTATATTCAGCTCGCGTTTATACTGATCAGTTCGGTCATCGGCCTGAGCATTGGCGATGGTCGTTATAATAATTTTGACAGCCCGACTTTCGACTTTCTGCTGCGAGCCTGGACTTTGCCAGGTCCAGCAGATTTTGCTTTGCTGGCAATCTGCGGTCTGATCGTTGCTATTGGTGGTTACTTGATATCACAAGCCTATCGCCTCGGACAGGCCTCGGCGGTGGCACCCTTTGAATACACTTCCCTGCCTTTTGCAGTAATTCTCGGTTACTATCTCTGGAATGATTTGCCCGACTGGATATCGATTGTCGGTAGCGGATTCATTATTTTCAGTGGGTTTCTGATCGTCTATATCGAAAAGCGGGACAATCGCAGGGGCTTAAACCGACACCCGCATAAAGAATACTGAACAGGCTATTTAGCCGTGTAGATAAGACTCGGCCCACTCCAGATACTCAGCCTCGGGGCCTTCGAAGATAATGGGCGCCGATTTACCAGCTAGCTGGTATCGATACATTGGATCGTAATAATCGGTTAGTAAAATCTTAATGCCATCCATGAATCCAGCTACGCTGTTATTGGTGAAGAAGCCTTGTAAGCCGGATTCGAAACATTGATTCACCATTTTATATTTTTCGCCGCCGAGACGTCTTTGAATACGCTTTAAATTGTCCAATACGAACCGTCTGAATTCAATTTCAGCATTGTCACCATGAGTCGCCTGGTACTGTGGCCAGGCATCCAGAATATAGTCTTCACTGATCAATTGAATGCGATCATCGATATCAACTTCCAGTATCGCCCGTGGTGCCGCCTGCATTTTTTGGTAAAGGTATTCCGGCATGCAAATACGCCCAATCCGTCGACTTTCGTCTTCAACGAAAACGGGTTTATCGGGGAATCGATAGCGATGTTTCAAAAACTCAATCGAAACTCGATTTTCCCAGTCAATAACGCTCGGCTGCGCATCGCCGGCATTACGCCCAAATGCCGATCCGCGGTGACTGGCAATACCCTCGAAATCGATATGGCGGGATATCTGTAACAATACACGTGTCTTACCGCTACCGGTGAGTCCGCTGACGATAACCAGTGGTACTGCGTCGATGCTGGTCTCGAGTTCGTCGATGAGATATCGACGCATGGCCTTGTACCCGCCCTTGATCAGCGGGAACTCAACGCCCTGCTCTCGAATCCAGCTTTGTGTGGTACGCGAACGCAGGCCGCCGCGAAAACAATAGAGATAGCCCTGCGGGTTTTGTCTGCAAAAATCTTTCCAGGCTTTTATTCTCTGCGCACGAATTTCGGGCGTGGCTAGCTGCAGACCGAGTTCGACCGCTTCCTGCTCGCCGGCATTCTTGTATCGAATACCAATCTGCTGACGCTGGCCGTCGTCGAGCAAGGGAATATTGGCGGCACTGGGGAAAGCACCCTTGTCAAATTCTACCGGTGCGCGAACATCCATCAATGGAATATCATTAATGAATAATTCGAAGTAATTGTCAGTGTCGGGTCGTAGGTTCATGGCTTTTCACTGTGGCGAATCTCCCAACAACGGTGAATTCCCGGCCTGCGTTTAAAGTCTTCCGGAATAGTATCCCGGGTAATGTCCTTTATTGTATATCGGGACGGCAGCGAATCGGATAATTTGAAGCCTTTTTTGTTGGTGGAAAAAAGCAATAACCCATCGCTTTCCAGTAGACGCATGGACTGTTCGATCAAACGCTCGTGATCTCGCACTAGATCGAGGGTTTGTTGCATTTTGCTCGAATTTGAAAACGATGGCGGATCGAGGAAGATCAGGTCAAAGCATCTGTCGATACCATATGTTTTGGGTTTCTCGAGCAGTTCCAGAACATCCGCTCGAAGAAACTGGTAGCGGGTCTCGTCTTCGAGTCCATTTATTAAATGATTTTCCCTGGCCCAGTTCAAATAGGTTGCCGACATATCGATATTGATTACCAGGTTCGCGCCGCTGAGGGCCGCCTGCACACCCATCGAACCGGTATAACAAAATAAATTAAGCACCGATTTTTCCCTGGCACTCTCAAAAACGCGTTGCCGGATAATACGGTTATCGAGAAACAAGCCCGAATCAAGGTAATCGCTCAGATTAACCAACAGGGAGGCCTGCCCTTCCCTGATTTGAAACAACTCACCCTGGTTATCCTGTTTCTGGTATTGCTGCCTGCCTCGTTGACGCCTGCGGGTTTTGCAGTAAAGCAGTGAATCATCGATTTCAAATACCTGTTTAACCGCCTGCCTGGCTAACTCGATTCGGCTTTCCGCCTTATCTTCATCGATAGTTTTCGGCGCCTGGTACTCCTGCATATGATACCAGTACAGGGACGGTGAGATTTCGCTCTGATAGACATCGAGCGCAAACGAAAACTCGGGTAAATCGGCGTCGTAAATCCGGTAGCAACTGACCCCGTTGCGCTTCGCCCAGCGGCGCAGGTGTTTGCTATTTTTCTGTAATCGATTGATGAGCGGGGTCACAGATTCGCGCTCGGTATCGCGAATTTTACCAGGACCGGATTTTGAAGGCCGGGTATCTTCCACGGGTTTGCCGGCAGCCGTTTCCAGTTCGATTTCGAAACCGGCCAGCACACAATCGATAGGACCGTTTTTTACCGCTTTCTTTGATACTCTTTTCAAGCGCAACCGATGTAATAAATCAGGGTTGGCAGATATGATATGCACATTGGCGGGGGCGAATTGGCGCAGACTATTGCCCATATCGCTATATAGTGATGCGAGCCCCTGCTCGCTTTGCAGCCGTTCACCGTAGGGCGGATTACAGATGATAACTGCAGGCCTGTGATCTTCTTCAATTTGCAAATCGGAAATGTCCTGATGAGTAAACTGGATCAGGTCTTCGACCCCGGCTCGGGCCGCATTGGCGCGTGATATTTCGATTGCCCTGTTATCGTAATCGCTCCCGAAAATCGATGGTTTTAGCGAATGGTCGATCTGCTTTTCCGCCTCCTGCCGGCAGGCTTGCCATAAGCTAACATCGTGCTGCAGCCATTTTGAAAATCCAAAATAGGTTCTATCGAGACCCGGTGCAATATTGGCTGCGATCATTGCGGCTTCGATCACGAAGGTACCGGAACCGCACATGGGATCGATAAATCGATGCGTTTTAGCTACTTCCCGGGTCCAGCCCGCATACGCAATAATAGAGGCAGCCAGGTGTTCTTTTAGAGGCGCGCCGGAATGCTCGCTGCGATAGCCGCGCCTGTGCAGGCTTTCGCCCGACAAATCCAGGCTTAAGCTGGCCTGGTTGCGATGGATATTGAGATGGATATGAATATCTGGGTGTTGCTTTTCAATCGAGGGACGACTGTTAAAGCGCTCACGAAACTGGTCCACAATCGCATCTTTGACCTTTAGCGATGCATAATGCGTATGATCCATATTCGAACGCGACAGGGTTGCCGATACCGCAAAACTGTTGTCTGGGGCCAGATGTTCGCTCCAGTCAAGTTCATGTATGGCCTCGTACAACTGTTCCTCGTCCTCGACTTTGAACTGCCTGAGCTCGCAAAACACACGATTGGAAAGCCTGGAATAAAGGCACAGGCGGTAGGCGCACTCGATACCTCCGAGCACCTCGACACCGCCATAACGTTTTGTGATTTTCGCTTCCCGCTCTCGCAGGATTTGACGAATTTCGTGGAATAGCAGGGTTTCGAAACCCTTATGACCGGTAATAAAAAGCTTCAAAGGCATTTTTGATGAGTCTTAATCAAACACAATTATTTTGAGCTCTGCTGATCAGAGTCGACATCGTGGTTTACTCTTGCTCCACTCTCTGCCGGCAATTCACCCGATATCAAATGGATATCGCGTTGCGGGAATGGGATTACAATGCCGGCTTCCTTAAAGGCTTCCGCTATTGAAAAATTAATTGCGCTTAACACCCGCGTGTAATAGTCGATATCGGATATAAAACAGCGCAACTCAAATAATAAAGCACTCTCACCAAATTCCCTGAAAGCGACCCAGGGCGCGCTAACCGTGGGGCTGCGACTGATAACCATCGGGTGCTCGAGCGCAATATCCAGCAAGATCTTTTCTACCTGCCTGGGGTCGGTGCCATAGGCAACCCCAACGGGTACTTTGACGCGGCCGACCGCGTCGTTCAACATCATGTTAACCACCTGGTTACCAATGATCTCGGAATTGGGAACAATCACATCGGCACGTTCGAAGGTCTGTAACACGGTCGAACGCAGGTTAATCTTTTTTACATAACCCTGGGTGAGGCCAACCGTTATCCAGTCACCGGTTTTGATCGGGCGCTCGAATAACAGGACGATGCCGGAGACAAAGTTGTTGACCACGTTTTGCAGACCGAAACCAATTCCAACCGATAGCGCACCGGCGATTAATGCCAGGTTCGCCAGTTGAAATCCGGCGACTGACACGCCGACAAGAAAGGCCATCACGATGCCAATGTAACCCGTCAGCTTAATCAGCGACTCCTTGCTGCCACGGTCCATGCGGGAGCGATTCAACCAGCTTTTCTGAAGCTGCCGCTCTATCCAGCCAAGCAGCGAAAGCAGTACCGCAAAGATCAGCACGCCAAGAGCAATTTTAGAAGGCACTATGCGCATTTCGCCTATATCAAAACCTTCGATTACATAGGCCTTGATGCGCAACATATCCTGATCAGGCATGCCCCAGATTTTCAGCATCATGATCGCGAATAGTGACCAGACAACAATTGCAAATAAAAATCTGAACCAGGTAGATCCGGGAAGATACTCACCCGGTTCCACACCCAGCTTACGGCGCAAGGAACGTTGCCAGGCAAAATCTCCATCGTCG